>JBCCWM010000058.1:0-15517 GCA_039193505.1 Pseudomonadota bacterium
CCCGACGCCCCGACACGCCGATGCCACATCGTCACCAGCCGTCAGCTTCAGCTCAATCTCACGCAGCAGCTTCAAGATGTCTTCGTCTGAATGTCGCTTCCTCACCATGCCCAATCCCCCTTTCGCGGCCAATGTAATGGCGCAGTTCTAAGAGGGAATGACATCGGACCCACGACCGATCTTCTGTACCGTCTCAACGCTCGGAATCGGATCGGCGGCGGTTTCGAGCTGGGTTTCGATCCTCGCCCTTGCCGCGTCGTGGCCGATGGGCAATGGCCAAACGGGGCGTGCTGACGACCGATGGACCCGGGAATGCGCCGTGTCCGCTGCGTTTTGAAGGAGATGGGCGAGCAGACATCTGGTGCCGCTTGCGACGGGACCCGATCTCGCTGACATCCCTTCCGGATCACGCAAAGACCGAAGATCAGCGGCCATCGACGCGGGTGCGGCCTCCGTCATCCGGAGCTCCAAGCGGTCCTTAGTCTGTATACTTAACCTTCTTGAATAAGAAGTGACATAGCGGTTCCGATTGGGCGTCTGCCCCGGCTTCTGCAGCCCAGATGCGGGCGAAGAATGCAAAGGCGCTGCCGCCGCGCCCTGTTGAACCCCTCCTCGACCGACGCCTGCAACTGCCCTCGCAGTGCGTCCAGCAAAGGTGATGATCCGACGAGTCCTCGCAAGTGAGATGAGAAATAGGCCAAAAAATTATTGAAATTAAACGTAATTAAAGCTCAGCCACAAGCGCTATGGATCGACGCCAACCTCTGCCATTGGGCTCGCTGCATTGCGGCGGTCGGTACGAAAGAACGGATCGGAAGGCAGCGGTCTTCTGGGCACGGTGGGCGTTTTGCCGCGAGGCGCCATTCTACACCAGAAGACACGCGCGGTGCGAAGCCCGCAACAATCGGCGATGCCTCTTGATGGCGGCCCGCGCGGTGTCGAACTTCGGACGCATTAAGACAGCTTCACCCGCAAGCGGCGAAGCCAAGGTATTTAATACATTTGTACGGCGCCGCTTTCCGCGACGAAAAGGAAAAATCCGCCGAGGAAGCGGCACCGCTGCGCCCAATCTAGTCGAAGGGTCTGCGGAGTATATGGTCACAAAAAAAGCGGGCATGGCGGCCCGCTTTCTTGGTGGTGTCGTTCGGCGTCAGGCGGCGGCGCGGTTTCCGAGAACGGCACCGACACGCTCTTGCGCGCGGAACTCTTCGATCCCGTTTACGGCCGCGACTTCGCGCGTCAACCGCTCGAGCGCCGCCTCGTAGAGCTGCCGCTCTGAGTAGGATTGCTCGCGCTGATCGTCGTTGCGGTGGAGGTCGCGCACGACCTCCGCGATCGAAATCAGATCACCGGAGTTGATCTTCTGTTCATATTCCTGCGCCCGGCGCGACCACATTGCCCGCTTGACCCGCGCACGCCCCTTGAGCGTGTCCATCGCCTTGCCGACGATGTCAGGCGTTGACAGCGACCGCATACCGACCGAAGCAGCTTTGGCAATAGGAACACTAAGGCGCATTTTGTCTTTCTCGAACGTGATGACAAAGACCTCGAGCTTGATGCCGGCGACCTCCTGCTCCTCGATCGACACGATCCGGCCGACGCCGTGGGTCGGGTAGACCACGAAGTCGTTCGGACGGAACTCGGCTGCTTTCTTCGTCTTGCTCATCGGCGCTCCTACTTCGTTTGGGGCAAGGGCCCCGTTCGCACGCGAATGCCCGATGCAAGAAGCCGGGCCTGCCCTCGCAGCCGGACCTCATCGCATTCGGGTTAAGGACAGCTTAACCGTTAGGCTTTGGTAACCACCTGTGGCGCTGTCGCCGTGCATTCATCTCGTATAAAGCAAAAGGGATGAGAAATAAAGGTTCGAGCGGTGAGAAAGCCGCTCGACCCATGATATCTGGTCTTTTTTTGACACCGATCCCAAACCGATTGGGCGTGTTTGCAACCGAGACGTGTGGTGATCAGTCGCCTTCCCCAGGCTTCTCCGAGAAGTACTTCATCTTTCCCTCCTCGCCATCGTACTTCTCTGCTTCGGGCATCGGATCGAGCTTGGTCGTCAACACGGGCCACGTCGCTGAGTACTTGCGGTTGAGATCCACCCACTCTTCTATGTTGGGCTCAGTGTCGGGGCGGATGGCATCGGCAGGGCACTCCGGTTCGCACACGCCGCAATCGATGCACTCATCCGGGTGGATGACGAGCATGTTCTCCCCCTCATAGAAACAGTCGACGGGACACACCTCCACGCAGTCGGTGTACTTGCACAGGATGCAGGCGTCGGTCACGACATAGGTCATGGTCGAGAACCCCTCTACAGTTCGGCGCAATCGATGCCCGAGCACTCAGCCGAGTTCAAGAGGGTGCGGTGCCGCTCACCTCAAGCTGACCGGGCTCCAGGTCTTCGTAGAGACGCTCCGCCTCTGTCGCGGGTCCCCGCCTCAGCGCCGTCTCGAGCACGCGCACGACGCGCACGCGCCCTGACTGTGGAAACGTCAACACATCGCCCGGCCCAACAGCCTGTGCGGTCTTGTGGACCCGGGACCCGTTGAGGCGCACCCGTCCCTTTACAACCAGCTCCGCAGACAGGCGGCGCGTCTTGAAAAACCGCGCGTGCCAGAGCCATTTGTCGAGGCGGTCTTTGTCGGGCTTCACTGTTTCGCTTTGAGCGCCATCAGCGCGGCGAACGGACTGTCAGGATCAATGGGCTTCTCGCGTGGCTTTTGGGGGGCACGCTTGGCGTCCTGCTTCGGAGAGTTGTCGCCGCCCGAGCGCTCGCGCTTTTTCTTGCCCTTTTGGGATGCAGGCGGGCGGCTCGATTTCTTGCGCTCCGGCCTGTCCTTTTGGGGCGCGCTGCGGCGACGCGGTGCCCAGGTGAAGGTGTAGAACGTCTCGAGCTCGACCTCCGCCGGCGTTGTTGGAGCGCCTTCGACGGGCGGTGTCGCCTCCGCGGCGTCATCTGCAGCGACCGGCACCGGTTCCGGCTCCGGCGTTGGCGCAGCCTCTCCGCCGGGATTTTCTGTCACAACGTCATCGGCGACCGCGACTTCCGCCTCGGATGGCTCTGTCGAAGTCTCGATGGCGGCCGTTGTGTCTTGTGGTCCTGTCTCGCCTCCGGCGGGCATAGCGCCCCCCTCCCCGACGTCGGGGGCATCCGGAGTGCTCTCGCCCGTCGGCTCGCTCGGAGCGGCCGGGTCAGCGCGCGCCTCATCCGGCTGCTCGGCTTTGGGGGCGGGAGCCTCTGGCACCTTGCGCTGCTTGGGCCGCTCCCCCTTCTCGGCGGCATAGCCCATGCCCTGCATCAGATCCACGAACTGTTCGAGCGTCAGACCCGTTATCGACAACATGTCGGGCGTCGCCTCGAAACCCTTCCTTGTGTCCTGAGACCGGATCAGATCGGCCAGTCGCTCAAGCATGTCGATGCGGATCGCCCGCGCGCCGGACAGACGATATCCAGCATTCGGATAGTACCCCGCCGGCGCATCGACGAGCGCGGGCACAGTCACGAGGCCCGGCGGCGGCGCGGACGGAAAGTCATCGAGCCCCTTTGCAAGCCCCCACAGCACCAGACGCAACCGGGTCGGAGCAGGCTTCAACAGGAGCGGCATAAAGAGCGTGAACTGCCCAAAGCGAACGCCATGCTTCCGCAAGAGCGCCCGCGCGTCCTGTTCGAGGGATTTGACGTCATCGGCCACATCCGCCCGCGGCAGAACGCCGAGCGCCTCGATCAGGCGGAAGGCGATGCCGCGGGCGAGCCCGCTCATCGCCTCATCGGCGCGGAGTGCAATCAAGGGCTCGAAAAGCGCCGCGATCCGGCGGTCGATCCAGTGCTGGAGACGGCGCGCGACCTTCTCGGACAGCTCCGCCCCCGCCTCTTCATCCACGAAGGGCTTGATCTGGGGCGAGAGAGCATCGGCGCCTGCAACCAGCCGCCCAACGGCGTGCTCCCCCCACATAAGACCGCCCTGCTCCGTGACATCGATCTCGGTGTCGGGGGCGTTGTAGAACGTGTCGACGCGCAGCCGGAAGGCCGGCGCCAGCGCCGCAAGCCCCGCGGCGCGGAGCGTCTTCGCCTGCTCAGCATCGGCAGACGGATCCAGGCGAAACCGAAACCCCTCCAAACGGCCGATGAACTGGTCCTCGATATGGACCTCGCCCTTTTCGTTGACCTGCGCCACCAGGCTCTCCTTCTGTTTCAACCGCCGCATCAACACAGATGTGCGCCGGTCGACAAATCGCTGCGTCAAACACACGTGGAGCGCGTCCGACAGGCGATCTTCTACAGCACGCGTCTCCTCCCGCCAATGCTCCGTATCCTCGACCCAACCCTGGCGTTGGGCCACGTATGTCCAGGTCCGGATGAACGCGAGCCGGCGCGAGAGCGCGTCGATGTCGCCTTGTGTCTTGTCGATCCGATGGATCTGCCTCGCGAGCCAATCCCCCGGGATGTGCCCCGCCTCGTTGAGAAACCCGTAGATCCGCTCGCAGAGGGTGGTGTGCTCCGCCACGGCGAGCTTCCGGAAATCCGGCACTTGGCAGACATCCCAGAGGAGGCGGACATCCGGTCCGCCCCGCACCCGGTCGCGCATCGCAGGCAAACCCCAGAGCGACTTGAGCGTCTGGAGGTCATCGGCCTCGCGCGCTTTGGTCAGCTCGTCGCCTGGCGCCGGTGCCTCAAGGCTCGCGATCAGGGCATCCGGGCTCCCGAACTCCAGGAGGTGGTTCCGCCATTGGAGTTTGCGAATCGGTGTGAAGCGGTGGCTTTCGATGGCGTCCACCACATCCGGCTCCAAGGGCGCTGCCTCCGCCGTCACGCCAAAGGTGCCGTCATCCGTGTAGCGCCCGGCCCGGCCCGCGATCTGCGAAAGCTCGTTCGGAGCCAGTTGACGGTGCCGGCGCCCGTCGAACTTCGAGAGACCGGCAAAGGCCACGTGGCGAATGTCGAGGTTGAGCCCCATGCCAATCGCATCCGTCGCAACCAGATGATCGACATCGCCGTTTTGGTAGAGCGCCACTTGTGCATTCCGCGTGCGCGGCGAGAGCGCACCCATCACAACGGCAGCCCCCCCTTTTTGGCGGCGGATGAGCTCCGCAATGGAGTAGACGCCATCGACCGAGAAACCGACGATGGCCGAGCGCGGCGGCATCCGGCTGATCTTGCGCGTGCCGCTGTAGCTGAGTTTGGAGAACCGCGTGCGCCCGACAAAGCTCACCCCCGGGACCAGGCTGGCGATCCGTCCCCGCATGGTCTCGGAGCCGAGAAAGAGCGTCTCAGAGAGCCCTCTCGCGTTCAGAAGCCTGTCGGTGAAAATGTGGCCGCGGTCAGGATCGGCGCAGAGCTGGATCTCGTCGACCGCCAGAAACTCCGTCCCGAGATCGACCGGCATCGCCTCGACGGTGCACACCCAGTAAGCGGCGCGGGAGGGCACGATCCGCTCTTCTCCCGTGACGAGGGCAACCACCGAAGGGCCGCGAAGCCCGACGATCCGATCATAGACCTCGCGCGCGAGGAGGCGAAGCGGCAGGCCGATGACCCCGCTCCGGTTTCCGAGCATGCGCTCGATCGCGTAGTGCGTTTTTCCGGTGTTGGTCGGGCCCAGCACCGCTGTGACGCGGCCTTGGGGGAACGCCATAGGCGGATGTCTCCAGGCGGATGCTCAGAGCGTCGCGGCACCGATCGAGAGGCGGAGCCGTTCGCGCGCCTCCCCGGTGGCCTCGCTGTTTGGGTTCAGGCGGTGCGCCTCTTCGATCGCGCTCAACGCCAGTTTGGGGCGTCCGATCTCCTCATAAATGACGCCGAGGCCCGTGAGGGCCGCAAAATGGTTCGGATTAAGACTGAGCGCTGCCATCAGATCGTTGATGGCAAGCCCGTACTCCTCAAGCTGGAACCAGGCCTGGGCCCTGGCATGCCAGCCCTCCGCAAAATCCGGGGCATGATCCGTCAGGGCCGTCAGATGCTCGACCGCAGTCATGTAGTCATCGGCCTCCATCGCGTCGCGTCCACGCTGAAGGAGGAGATCGGCCGTGTCGGATCCCGACTGAGACCAGAGCCGGAGGAGCCGCTGCTCCACCGCTTCGAACGTTGCAAGACCTGGCGTTGCGAGTTCCGCAAGGAGGCCGTCTGCAGCCTCCGCCTCCTCAGCGATTGCAGTTCGCGATTGCGCCAACACTGGTGCGCTGAGAATGGCCGCAACGGCGAACGCCGCGGAAAGGGTTTTCATCCGCATCATGCCAGTTAGAGTAACATTCGCGCGGCGAATTGCGAGAGGCGCAGGCCGCTTTTTCGGCACAGAGGGGGGATGATGAGCGACATCATCGAGGGCGCGGTCAAGGCGCTGAGCGAAAAACTGGACGGAAACGTCTTTGAGGGCAGCGCAAAGTTCGTGATCGAAGGCCTCGGCGCGATCCGGATCGAGGGCGGCTCGGTCGAGATCAGCGACGCGGAGGCTGACGTGACCATGAGTGCTGATGCAGACACGTTCAAAGGTATTCTGACGGGCGACATCAACCCGACGAGCGCGTTCATGTCCGGCCAACTCTCCATCGACGGTGATATGGGCAAGGCCATGGCGCTCGGACAGGTTCTGTCCTGAGCGACCGCGCGCCCCTCCACAACCTGTCGGGCGTCCTGCCTGACGGCGGCGATGCCTACTGGATCCGGAGCGCCGACGGACGGCGTCTTCGTATGGCCCTTTGGCCGGGCGACGGCCGCGGGACCGTTCTGGTGCTGCCCGGTCGGACCGAGTACATTGAGAAGTACGGTCCCGTTGTCTCCGAGATCCTGACCCGGCGGTTCGCCGCGGCAATCATAGACTGGCGCGGTCAAGGCCTCTCGGAGCGGCCGCTCCGCGGCGTCTCGATCGGACATGTCGACGATTTCGGTGAGTATCAGCGCGACCTCGCCGCCTTTTTAGCGGCACCCGGGGTGGCATCGCTCCCGGGCCCGCGGGCCATACTCGCGCACTCGATGGGCGGATGCATCGGCATCCGTGCCCTGTCCGAGGGCCTCGACGTTGCAGCGAGCATCTTCAGTGCGCCGATGTGGGGCGTCGTCCTGCCGGCGCCCGAGCGGATGAGCCAACTGGCCATTCGCACAGCCGCACGGATCGGTCTCCGCCGACGGTTCGCCCGCGACACGAGCGCGACTACCTACGTGCTGACGACGGACCTCGAGGAGAACACGCTGACAGCCGACCGGGGCGCGTTCGCGAGGTTCCAGTCGGAGGCACGAGCGATGCCTGAGCTGACGCTCGGCGGACCGAGCTACGGCTGGCTCGCCGCAGCCCACAGGGAGTTCGACGCCATCCGCAAACGCCCTGCCCCATCCGGGCCGATCCTGACCTTTCTCGGCTCAGAAGAGGCGGTTGTGCTGCCCGGCCCGATCCGGCGGGAGAGCGCAAGACAGCCGAACGCGCAACTCGTGGATCTCGACGGCGCGCGCCACGAAGTCTTGCTCGAGACACCCCATATCCGCGCCGCCGTGTGGGCCCAGATTGACACCTTTCTCAACACCCACATGGGAGGCTGACCTCAGATCCGCGCCGTTAAAATCTCGAGCGCGGCCGCATGGAGTGCGGGTGTCGCGGCCGCAAGAGCACGCCCCCCCTGATGCGCCGGACCGCCTGACCAATCGGTCACGACGCCGCCAGCGGCCTCAACCACTGCTATCGGCGCCTGGATGTCATAGGGCATGAGACCGGCCTCGATCACCAAATCGATCTGGCCGAGGGCGAGCAACGCATAGCCGTAACAATCCGTGCCGTAGCGGACCATTCGAACCCGGTCGCGGACGGCCTCAAACGCCACTCTCTCCTCAGCGGTTCCGATTTCGGGAAACGTCGTAAAGAGCACGGCATCGGCGAGGTCCGTCGTCTGCCGCGTGACCATCGGGCGCGGTTCCTCTGCACCTCGGGTGTAAGAGGCGTGGCCCGCACGACCGTGGAACCGCTCCTCCATGAAGGGTTGATCGATCACGCCCAGCACGGGCCCCGATACGTCCGTGAGGGCAATCAAAACGCCCCATGTCGGCATGCCAGAGATAAAGGCGCGGGTGCCGTCAATTGGATCGATCACCCAGGTCAACCCCGTCGTGCCTGCAACGGGCGCCTCTTCCTCGCCGAGGATGCCGTCCTGCGGACGCTCCTCCGCGAGAACCTGACGCATCGCTCGCTCGACGGCCCGATCCGCCTGGGTCACAGGATCGAAGCTTGATGAGCCTTTGTCCTCAATGGCCACACCCGCCCGAAAATAGGGTCGAACTACGCGGCGCGCAGCATCAGCCATGCGGTCGGCGACGCGGACAAGCTCCGCGCCGCTCTCGTCGTCCACGTTGCCCTCGTGTCAGGCGACGTCGCTGAGCACGCGCGCCAGATCGAACAGTTTACGCCGCTGTTCCTCCGGGATCGCGTAATAGCTGCGGACGAGCTCCAGTGCCTCTTTGTCCGCAAGCAGATCGCCCGCAGGTTGAGCTGCCACAGCATCCGCCTCGTACTCTGCGTCGAGCCCTTCGAAGAAGAAGCTGACAGGCACATCGAGCACGCGCGCGATGTCCCAAAGCCGAGACGCGCTGACGCGATTCATGCCAGTTTCATATTTTTGAATCTGTTGGAACTTGATCCCAACGGCTTCGCCGAGCTGCTGCTGCGTCATGCCGAGCATCCACCGACGATGCCGGATCCGTTTGCCCACATGTACATCCACAGGATGCTTCATTCGTGATCTCCCATGTCACCACCACACCACTTAATTATGGACGTGCATCGAGGGCCGCTCCGGGCTACGGACACTGCTCCACGGACACCTTTGGCCAGATCAAACACACGACCCGACTTCGGTATAATAGGGACACGGTCAATAAAACACAACTTTGAAGAAAGTTGGTTAAGTGGAAAGACGGAGGTGCGGCTAGCCCTGCCCGATCCTCACTCACTCCGCCGCGACGCGTGCTGCACGCTTGCGCTCATGGGGGTCCAAGTGCCGCTTCCTTAGGCGGATTTTGCCGGGCGTGACCTCAACGAGCTCGTCATTGTCGATATACGCGATCGCCGCCTCGAGTGTGAGGCGGCGCGGCGGCGTCAAGACAACGGCGTCATCCTTGCCAGCAGCGCGGACATTGGTCAGCTTCTTGCCCTTGAGCGGATTCACCTCGAGATCGTTGTCGCGGTTGTGTTCGCCGAGGATCATGCCCTGATAGACCTCCTCGCCGGTGCTGACGAAGAAGTGGCCACGGTCCTCGAGGTTGAAGAGCGCATATGCCACCGCAGTCCCGCTCTCCATCGAGATCAGAACGCCTTGGCGACGGCCGGGTATCACACCTTTGAAGGGCGCCCAGTCGTGGAACACTCGGTTGAGAACGCCGGTCCCGCGCGTGTCCGTCAGAAACTCGCCATGGTAGCCGATCAACCCGCGGGAGGGGACGTGAGCCACGATCCGGGTCTTGCCCCCAGCGCCGGTGCGCATATCGGCGAGGTCACCCTTGCGGACCGCCAGCTTCTCCACCACGACGCCCGAGTAGGCCTCGTCCACGTCGATCGTGACCTCTTCGACGGGCTCGTGACGTACGCCGTCGATGTCCTTGAAGAGGACTTGCGGGCGCGAGATCGACAGCTCGAACCCCTCGCGGCGCATGTTCTCAATCAGGACGCCCATCTGAAGCTCACCCCGTCCGGACACCTCGAACGCCTCGCCGCCCGGCGTGTCGGCCACGCGGATGGCGACGTTCGATTCAGCCTCCCGCACCAGGCGCGCCCGGATGACCCTGGACTGAACCTTGTCGCCGTCGCGTCCGGCCAAGGGCGACGTGTTGATCCCGAACGTGACCGAGATCGTCGGTGGGTCGATTGGCTGGGCCGGGATTGCCTGTGCCACCGCAATGTCGGCGAGCGTGTCGGCCACAGTCGCCTTCGTCATGCCGGAGATCGAGACGATGTCCCCCGCCTCCGCCACCTCGATCGGCTGTCGCGAGAGGCCGCGGAACGCCAGGACTTTGGAGGCGCGAAATCGCTCGACCTCCGTGCCATTGCGGGAGAGAGCCTTGATCTGCTGCCCGGTCTTCAACCGCCCGCGCTCGACCCGCCCCGTCAGGATCCGACCGAGGAACGGATCGGCGGAGAGGGTCGTGACAAGCATCTGGAAGGGCTCGTCCACCGCGGCCGCCTGCGCCGGCGCGGGGACGTGGTCGACGATCAGCTCGAAGAGCGCTGAGAGATCCTGGCGCGGACCTTCGAGCTCGGCATCTGCCCAGCCGGACCGGCCGGAGGCATAGAGGGTCGGGAAATCGAGCTGATGTTCGTCCGCATCGAGACCCGCAAAGAGGTCGAACACCTCGTCGAGCGCGCGGTCAGGTTCCGCGTCGGGCTTGTCCACCTTGTTCAGCACCACGATCGGGCGAAGGCCGAGCGCGAGCGCTTTCGACGTCACAAACTTCGTCTGCGGCATCGGCCCTTCAGCGGCATCGACCAGCAGAACGACGCCGTCAACCATAGAGAGGATGCGCTCAACCTCGCCGCCGAAATCGGCGTGGCCCGGGGTGTCCACGATGTTGATCCGCGTCCCCTGCCACTCAACCGAGGTTGCTTTGGCGAGGATCGTGATCCCTCGCTCGCGCTCGAGATCGTTTGAGTCCATCGCGCGTTCGGCCACCGCCTGGTTTTCGCGGAACGCGCCGGACTGCTTCAGAAGCGCGTCGACGAGGGTAGTCTTGCCATGGTCGACATGCGCGATGATCGCGACATTGCGGAGCTCCATCCGAGCGGCCCTTTCGCAAAGCAAAGGTCCCAACCGGAGCGGTGGGACCTTGATTGCCGGTCAAATAGGCCGGACCTGCCACAAAAGCAACGGAGAACGGGCGATCAGCTCTCCGCTTCGACGAGACTTTTAAGGTTTGCAAGCCCCTCCTCGTAGTCGGGCCCGATCCATCTATCCATCATCAGACCCAAGTACCGTCCGATCGGGTTCATCCCCATGTCGGTCTGAAAGATCCAGGAGACCTCGGTTCCAGTCCCCGCGCCCGCCACACTCCAAATCGCGGTGGAGCCCATCCCATCGAACTCCACAGAAGTCTCAACCCGCTCCCCCGGCGTGATGTCCACGATCTCCTGAGTGCCAGAGCCGAGCTGCGGATCGTCGCTCGACCACGCCATCCGATTGCCAACGCCCGTGTCAGGTCCCGAAAACTCCGTGACCATCTCGGGATCGCGCGCTGCCCAGGGCGACCACGCATGGAAGGCCTGCAGGCTGTCGAGGTGAGCGAACACCGCCTCCGGCTCCGCCTCAATGACGATCGAGCGCTCGACACGCACATCGCTTGAAATCAGGAACGACCCAGCCGCCAAAGCCAAGACGAGCACGAGAAGCCCGCCGCCGATACGAAGAATCCAGCGCATACCCCCACCTCCTTTTGCTGGCAGAGTACATCATAGGCGGAAGGTTGTCTTGCCATTCCCGCACTCTCTCGGCAGATGGGAAGGCGAGAACGGAGGATCGAATGCGCGCAATGCGACTCAAGACCTTGGGGGCCCCCCTTGCCCTTGAGACCGTTGAGGCGCCGCGTCCCGGCCCGGGTGAAGTCGCCCTCGATGTTGCGGCCTGCGGGATCAACTTTGCCGATACGCTTGTGGTCCAGGGCCGCTATCAGGAGCGCTTCGATCTCCCAATGACACCTGGGATGGAGCTCTCGGGGCGCGTCACGGCGCTCGGGCCCGGTGCGACCGCGCCCGCCATCGGAACCCGCGTCGCCGCCTTTGCGGGACAGGGTGGATTGGCGGACTGCGCCGTGGTGCCGGCGGCCGCTTGCGCGCCGGTGCCCGACACCCTCTCGGACGTTGAGGCCGCCGCCTTTCTTGTGGCCTACGGGACCAGCCATGTCGCGCTTGAGACGCGCGCTGGCCTTCGCCTCAGCGAGACGCTCCTCGTGCTCGGGGCATCGGGGGGCGTCGGCCTCACCGCAGTGGAGATCGGCAAACATCTCGGGGCGCAGGTGATCGCCGTCGCGCGGGGCAGAGAGAAGCTTGCCGTGGCGGAGGCCGCGGGTGCCGATGTCCTCCTCGACAGCGACACAGTCGACCTTCGGGCGGAGGTGAAAGCGCTCGGCGGCGCTGATGTGGTGTACGATCCGGTGGGAGGTGACCTCTTCGAGGCGGCTCTTCGCGCGACCAATCCGGGCGGGCGCTTGATCCCGATCGGGTTTGCAAGCGGACATGTCCCGAGCATCCCGGCAAACATCCTCCTCGTCAAAAACCTGACTGTGATCGGTCTCTACTGGGGGGCCTATCTGACGTTGGACCCCTCCGTGATCACAGAGAGTTTTGCGCGCCTCTTCACTTGGCACGCGGAGGGGCGCCTCACCCCTCATGTCAGCCACGTCCTGCCGCTTGAGGAGGCAAACGAAGCGCTTGATCTCCTTCGGAACCGCGCCGCAACCGGCAAAGTCGTGGTGGAGATCCGTCGGTGAGGGCCGTGTTCATTCCTCTGCCCCTCCTCCTGGCCTGCGCCGGCGAGCCGGGCCCGAGCGAGGCGGATGGCGATGTGCTCTTCGGCTCCGCCAGAGCGGAGGACCAGGGGCGCGGGCTTTGGGAAGTGGCCGTTCGCATCGACAATCCGACGGCCTTTCTGTCGGCAGAGAGGTACGCGGCGTGCATCATCGCGGGCTCCGCGCGCGACGCGGGTGGCGTGTGGGTCGAGCGGCTCCGCGGCGCCCGACGGGTGCAGGGACAAACGGAGGAGCTCGCCGTGCTCTACAGGGTCGAGCGGATCCGCCAACCGCAAGGCGAGGCGGTCTTCACTGCGGCGCTGAGCGCCAAGCTCTGCGAGATCGACGGCGTGCCGACGGCCCCGCAGGTGGGAGACCCGACGCGTCCGCTCCCGTCACTTCCTGGCGCGGGCCCGGATGTTGCGAACCCAACTGCAACCGCAATCCCGCCGGCACCGGGCGCCACAGCCCTTCCCGAGCCCGAGCCAGCGCCCGCCGAGGATCCGGTGGACGGGATCTAGCCCCGTTGCCTTTCCGCTGCCGACCCCTATGACTATGGCCAGCAATTGGAGACATTGATGCCCCCCCATCCCCCCCTGCGTCCGCCGTCGAACCGAACGGAGCGGCGCGGGCCGCTTTCCGGAGAAAAGACACCTGAGACGACAGAGATGCGCGCGCGATGCGTCGGCCCCTCGCAAGAATACATGTGATGGCGATGGACCTCGCGACACTCGCCCATCAGACGCTCGACGCCGCAAAGCGCGCCGGTGCAGAGGCGGCGGACGCCCTCGTCACTGAAGGCGATGCAATTGCGATGGAGATCCGCGCCGGCAAGCTCGAGACGGCGGAGCGGTCTGAAGGCGTTGAGATCGGGCTGCGCGTTCTGATCGGCCGGCGCCAGGCCACCGTCGCGATTTCCGACAGCAGGGCACCCGCCATCGATGCCATGGCCGAGCGCGCGGTTGCCATGGCCAAAGCGGCACCGGAGGATCCGGACCAGGGCCTCGCGGACCCGGAGCTCCTGGCAACCACACGCAATGCCGACGGGCTCAACCTCCTCGACACAGCCCCTCCGCCGAGCCCTGAGGCACTGGCGGACGCCGCGCGCGCGGCGGAGGCCGCAGCACTTGGCATCGAGGGCATCTCGCAGGTGAGTGAGGTTGGGGCGCAGACCAGCCTCTCTCACTTTCACCTTGCCGCCAGCAATGGCTTCGACGGCGCCTATGCGCGGAGCGCTCACCAGCTCTACTGTGTTGCGATCACCGGAGAAGGCACAAGCATGGAGCGCGATTACGCGGCCGAGGGGCGCACGCACTACGCTGATCTGCCGGCAGCGGAGGAGATCGGGCGCCTCGCAGCCGAACGCGCGCTGGCGCGGCGCGGCGCGATCCAACCAAAGACCGGTGCTTTCCCTGTCCTGTTCGATGAGCGCGTCGCGTCCGGTCTGATCGGCCATCTTCTGTCCGCAATCAACGGTGTGTCGGTCGCGCGAGGGACGAGCTGGCTCAAGGACGCCATGGGCGAGATGGTTCTGCCGGCCGAGCTGAGCATCGAGACCGATCCGCTGACGCCAGGCCTCTCGGGCACGCGCCCCTTTGATGCCGAGGGGTTGCCTGCCGGGAAGCGCGCACTTGTGGAGGACGGCAAGCTCGTCTCCTGGGTGCTCGATCTCGCCAGTGCCCGCAAACTGGGTGTGCGCCCGACGGGCGACGCCACGCGCGGCCCGGGCTCAGCCCCGCGGCCAAGTCTCGGGAACATCGTGATGACCGAGGGGCCGCAGGACCGTGCAACGCTTGCGTCGGAGATGGGCGAAGGGCTCCTCGTCACCTCCCTGATGGGCGCGTCGATCAACCCGAACACAGGCGACTACTCCCGCGGCGCCTCCGGCTTCTGGGTGCGGAACGGAGAGATTGCCGAAGCGGTCAATGAGTGCACGATCGCGGGCAACCTGCGGGGCATGTTGGCGTCAATCACTCCTGCAAATGACGCGCGGCATCACCTGTCGCGCCGTATCCCGTCGCTTCGGGTGGAAGGGCTGACGGTTGCCGGACAGTGACCTCGCGCTGCTGATCGCCGCGTCGCAAACCGCTGGAGCGATCGCGATGCGGCACTTCCGACGCGATGTTGCCGTCGAAAAAAAGGCAGATGACAGCCCGGTCACCGAGGCCGATCTCGCGTCAAATGCCTTTCTAGAGCGGCGTTTGCGCGGCGCGCGGCCGGACTATGGTTGGCTCTCGGAGGAGAGCCCTGACGATACGGATCGTCTGGCGCGCAAACGTGTTTTTGTCGTCGATCCGATCGACGGCACGCGCGCCTTCATCGCCGGCGGCGCCTCCTGGGGGGTCGCCCTGGCGGTGGTCGAGGACGGTCAGGCACATGCGGGCGTGTTCCACATGCCAGTGCAGGACAAAACATACTGGGCGACCGTCGGGGGTGGAGCCTGGTTGAACGGACACCCGCTTCGAACCGGCACACGGGCGGAGCTGTCGGGGGCGCAAGTTCTCGCCACCAAAGCGGGCCTCGCATCCGACAACTGGGACACACCCTTGCCGCCGGTGGCGATCCACTATCGGCCGTCGCTGGTCTTGCGGCTCTGTCTGGTTGCGGAGGGCCGGTTCGACGCGACGATCACCCTCCGCGACAGCGCAGACTGGGACATCGCCGCCGGCGCCCTGATGTGCCTGGAAGCCGGAGCGAGGGTCACAGACCGAGCCGGCGGACCGGTCGTCTTGAACCGTGAGAGACCCTGCACCGCGGGCCTTTTCGCTGCGAACAGCACGCTCCACTCGGAATTTTGCCGGCACGCGGTTCGCGAACCGCGTGCGGCGGTGTAAGGACCCGGGGTGCGGGGTTTACTCGAGGATTTTGGAGACGACGCCGGCGCCGACGGTGCGGCCGCCTTCGCGGATCGCGAAGCGGAGTTTTTCCTCCATCGCGATCGGCGCGATGAGCTCGACGTCGAATTTGAGGTTGTCGCCCGGCATCACCATCTCAGTGCCCTCGGGCAGCTGCACCGTCCCCGTCACATCCGTCGTGCGGAAGTAGAACTGC
>JBCCWM010000059.1:0-15458 GCA_039193505.1 Pseudomonadota bacterium
ACCGATCTTGAGCGTCTTCCGTTCAAGAAGCACCGACCTCGCTCCCAGACCGAAATGCCTCCCCGAGGCCAAAGCCGCACTTTTCGAGCGCAGCGCGATCTTCCACACCCGCCTGTACGTCGACCCAAAGAGGGTTGCCCGATGAAAAGGTTGCCGGTCTGGAGCCAGGGGCCACGGTCCAAGGGAGGATCTCTCAGTTCGCCTGGCGACGCAGAAAGGCTGGAATCTCAGCGCGATCCCGAGGGTCGGCGGGTGGCGTCGGATCCTGGCGCCGCGCCCCTGAGGGAGGTGTTGCACGCTCTTCGGTGCGTCCCGTCATTCGGTGGATCAGGCTGTTGATCGCAAACCGACTGCCATCCTCCGCTGGGGCGCGCGCCGGCTCCTCCGGCGGCGTCGGGCGCGGAGGTGCTGCGGATGGAACCTTCGCGACGGCCGCCTGCAGCCGGGCGAGCGCCTCCGGCGAAGGTTCACCAGGTCGGCGCCGCGGGGTGGCGTCGGCCTGGACCGGCTCCGACAGGGCGACCGGCTCGGGCTCCGCGGCAGGGGCCGGCTCTTGCGGGCGGCTGTCGATAAACGTCCCTACGGGCACTTCGGCCTCTGCAATGGCCGCCGGGCGCGTGGGCACGGTTTGTGCGACCTCGAGCGGTGCAGGCTTCGCGGACGGGATCTCAACGGCGGGGTCCCTCCGAGTGGCCGGCACCGGACGCTCCCCCTCAGCCGCATCGATGCCGGTCGCAACCACCGAGACGCGGAGACGGCCCTCCATCTCCGGATCGAGGGTCGAGCCAACGATGATGTTGGCCTCCGGGTCGACTTCCGAGCGGATCCGGTTGGCGGCTTCGTCGAGCTCGAAGAGGGTCAGGTCCATGCCGCCGGTGATGTTGATCAGGACACCTTTCGCGCCTTTCAGGCTGATCTCGTCGAGGAGCGGGTTGGCGATCGCCTTCTCCGCGGCCTGAATCGCTCGATCCTCGCCCTCGCCTTCGCCCGTGCCCATCATCGCCTTGCCCATCTCGTCCATGACCGAGCGGACATCGGCGAAGTCCAGATTGATGATCCCAGGTCGGACCATCAGATCCGTCACACCTTTAACGCCTTGATAAAGAACATCATCTGCCAGACTGAAGGCCTCAGTGAAGGTCGTGCGCTCATTCGCGAGGCGGAAGAGGTTCTGATTTGGGATGATGATCAGAGTGTCGACGACACGCTGGAGCTCCTCAACGCCTTCTTCAGCCTGGCGCATTCGCTTGGAGCCCTCGAATTGGAAGGGCTTGGTCACGACCCCAACCGTCAGGATGCCCATTTCACGCGCGGCTTGCGCAATGATCGGTGCGGCGCCTGTGCCGGTGCCACCGCCCATCCCGGCGGTGATAAAGCACATGTGAGTGCCCATCAGCTGGTCGACGATGGCCTCGATGCTCTCCTCGGCGGCGGCTGCGCCGATCTCGGGTCGCGCACCCGCGCCGAGACCCGCCGTCACTTTGACGCCGAGCTGCACGCGAGCCTCGGCGTCGGATTGCTGCAGCGCCTGCGCGTCGGTGTTGGCGACGACGAAGTCGGCCCCTTCGAGCTGCTTCTCGATCATATTGTTGACCGCGTTGCCCCCGGCCCCGCCGACGCCGACGACCGTGATGCGGGGGCGCAAGTCATGCTGCTCGGGCATGCTGAGATTCAATGCCATGAGTGTCCGCCTGTAATGTTGTCGACCACGCTTTACCGCGCAGTTCTATGCTTCACTGCCGAGTCTGAGCATATGGCATATGTATCGGCGCGTCACGTATTTTGTGGCAAGACCGCTACGACCTACAAATAACTGCCTCTGGCGGTCACCAATTCTGCCGCAACCAGCGGAGCGTGCGGCGGAGACGGCGGTGGCCGATCCGATCCGCAGGGATCTCGAAATCCCAGCATTCGTCGCGCGGATGCGAGGCGGAGAGGGCAAGACCGACCGCCGCAGCAAAGCCCGTGCCGGTCGCCGCCTGGGGGAGACCCTGGACGCGGAGCGGGCGGCCGATGCGGACATGGCGGCCGAGGATCCGGCCGGCAAGCTCCTCGAGCCCCGGCACTTGGGCGGAGCCTCCGGTGAGGACCACGCGCTGGCCGGGCAGACACTCAAACCCCGCGGCGTCAAGGCGCGCGCGCACCTCCTCCAGGATCTCCTCCATCCTGGGGCGCATCACGCCGATCAACTCAGCGCGCGTGATCATCCGGCGGTCGGCCGGGTCGTCATAGGGAGACGGAATCTCGATCACGTCGCGATCGTCGACACCGGTCGCCACGACCCCGCCATGGAGGGTCTTGATCCGCTCGGCGGTCGCGAACGGCATCTCGAGCCCCTGGCAGATATCCGAGGTGAGGTGCCAGCCCCCGAGCGGCACGCTGTCAGCGTAGATCATCTGACGCCTGACAAAGATCGAGAGCCCGGTCGTGCCGCCCCCCATATCGACACAGGCCGCGCCGACTTCCTGTTCATCCTCGACAAGCGCCGCGAGCGCAGCAACATAGGGCGAGACAGCGAGGCCCGCAAGCTCCAGGTCGCAGCGTCGGATGCAGTGGAGGAGATTGTGGACCGGAACCGCGTCGACCGTCAGGAGGTGCATGTCGACCGTCAACTCCGCGCCGATTTGGCCGCGCGGATCGGAGAGGCCCGAGCGGCCATCAAGGGCAAAGTTCACCGGCAGCGCGTGAAGCGCCTCGCGGTCATGACCGTAGTCCGGCACGTCGCAGGCGGCGAGGACTTGACCGACATCCGCCTCGGAGACCTCGCCATGTTCGACCTCGACCGTGCCCGCGAGGCCGTAGGACCGCGGCGCACCGCCCGAGAAGCACGCAATCGCATGGTCGACCCGGATGCCCGCCATCTTCTGCGCGGCGCCGACGGCGGTGCGGATCGCCCGCTCCGTCTCCTCCATCGCCGAGATCTCGCCCGTGCGCACCCCGCGGGACCGGGTGGTTGCAGCGCCCACCACGCGAAAGGCGCCATGGGTCAGACCGGTCTGGCGCGGACCCTCCGTCTCGGGCGCGAACTGGAGCACGAGGCAGGTGATCTTGCTGGTGCCTATGTCGAGGATCGCGACGAGGCCGCGGCGGAGCGCGGCTTCGCGCCGGGCCCGCATGGCGCGCTGGCTCTCGAAGAGGTCACTCATGGCTGGTGCTCCTGAACATCAAATCTCATCATCAAGGGGCACGCCGCGGAAAATGGCGATGCTCCGCCGCGTAAGCCGCGCCACTGGCCTGTCGGGATCGCGGAGGTCGATCACCGACAGATCGCGGTCGAGGAGGCGCTTGGCCTTGTGAAGCGCCATCAGTCGCTGAAGCGCGGCGTCGGCCTCCCGTTCGGGCAGTCGGATTGTCAGATCGGGCGAGAGCGCGATGTCCCACCGCCGCTCCCCCACACGAACGAGCCCCCGGAGCCGCGGGCCGATCGGCTGTGCCTTGGCCGCGAGGCGAAGCGCGTCGTCCACATGCGACGCTGCCCCGGGCCCGGTCAGGACCGGTAAGTCGGGATGCGCCTGCCGGGTGTCGGGTCGAGCGATCTCGGCGCCGGTTCGGTCAATCAAGCGGAGCGTGCCGTCGACAAGGAGGAGCGCTTCCGGCACCCGCTCCAGGACCTCGAGGTGGAGACGTCCATCGCTCTCAAACCGGGCTTCGGCGCGCGCAACGGGGCCAAGCCGCTCCACCTCCGTGCGGAGCGTGGCGAGATCGAGATCGAGCGCGCTCGCCGGCAGCGTCAGGCCGAGATGCGCGTCGATCCGCGCGGCGAGGCTCGGGCTTGCGCCGGCAATCTCCAGCGTGGTGACAGCCAGATCAGGATGGGCGGCAATGCGGTTCCGGATGTCGGCCGCAAGCTCCCCGACATGCGCCGTGACCCGCGGGTCGGTGGCCACCGCAAGGAGGATGCCGAGCGCAACGCCCACCGGCACGCCCGTCCGCACCAATCGGCGCACAAGCGGCGTCAGCCAGAGACGGTCGAGCTTGTAGTGGATGCGGGAGGGCGCCGGATCCCGCCGCGCAGGCAACCCCGCCGTCACCGATCGCATGAGGCGTCCTCTACCATCCAGCGCACCAAGTCACCGAAGCTCATGCCCTGGGCCGCGGCCTGTTCCGGCGCGAGCGACGTCGGCGTCATGCCCGGTTGGGTGTTTGTCTCGAGAAGGATCAGCCCCGCGGCACCACGCGCCTCGTCCCAACGGAAATCGGTGCGGCTGACGCCGCGACAGCCAAGTGCTGTGTGCGCGCGGGCCGCATAGTCGAGGCAAAGCGCCGTGATTTCGTCGGGGATGTCCGCCGGCACGACGTGGCGGGATCCGCCGGGGCGATACTTGGCGTCGTAATCGTACCACCCGTCGGTCACGATGTCGGTCACCGCGAGCGCGCGGTCCCCCATCACGGTCACGGTCATCTCTCGACCCGGGACAAAGCGCTCGACCATCAGGACAGGCGGCGCGGTCGGCTCCAGCCGCGGCGGGCCGTTCGCCGCCTCGTGGACCAAGTAGACGCCGACCGAGGAGCCCTCGTTGTAGGGTTTGACCACGTAGGGTGGCTCCATCACGTGTCGCGATGCGATCTCCTCGCGCGGCGCGAGGACGCTCTCGGTGACCGGCAGGCCCGCGGCGGCAAAGACGCCCTTGGCCCGCGGTTTGTCCATGGCAAGCGCGGAGGCCAGCACCCCCGAATGCGTGTAAGGCAGCCGCAGCCACTCAAGAAGGCCCTGGACTCTGCCATCCTCCCCCCAGCGACCGTGCAATGCGTTGAAGACCACGTCGGGGCGCGTCTCCTCGAGCCGCGCGGGCAGATCCCGGCCGGCGTCGATCTCCTGGACTTCAAACCCTTCTCCGCGCAACGCCGCCACGCAGGCCGACCCGGTGACGAGCGAGACCTCTCGCTCCGCCGACGGGCCGCCCATCAGGACAGCGACACGGGATGCCCTGCTCGACATGGCCCGCCTCGATCTTGTGCGTCTCGGCCGTTTGCCGGCTCTCGCGCTTTAAGGTGTGGACGGAAACTCTCCCACACGCATGATTTCCCACACTAGGTGCTGGCCTGTCCGCTCGAACACCCGTTTCCGGACGAGCTCTCCCAATTCCTCGAGCTCTGTGGCCGTTGCGTCACCCCGATTGATGAGGAAGTTCGCGTGTTTGTCGCTGATCGCCGCACCGCCGAGGCGCACGCCGCGGAGGCCCGCATCCTCGATCAGCTTCCAGGCCTTCAGGCTGTGGTCGTCATCGGCCAGCCCGGTCGAGGAATAGCCCGCCGGATTGCGGAAGGTTGACCCGCAGGAGCGGTCGTCCACCGGTTGGGACGCGGCGCGCTGCGCGACGATCGTGTCCATCCGCTCCGCCAGATCCTCGGGCGCCCGGCGGGGACCGCGGAACGTCGCGTCGAGAAAGATCAGATCGCTCGCCGCCCCGCTTTGCCGGTAGGCAAAGTTCATGTCGGCGCCGGTCAGCCGGATCTCGTGCCCGGAGCGCGTCATCGCCGTGGCGCCCACAAAGACGTCCGAGACATAGGCGCCGTAGCAGCCCGCATTCATGCGAAGGGCACCGCCAATTGTGCCCGGGATCGTGCGAAGAAACGTCAGATCGATCCCAGCCTCGGCCGCCGCGACCGCCACGCGCCGGTCGAGCGCCGCAGCCCCCGCCGTCACCAGATCACCGTCAACAAAGATGCCGGAAAAGGCCCGGCCGAGCCGGATGACGACACCTGGCAGTCCGCCGTCACGGATGATGAGGTTGGAGCAGACGCCAACGGGGAACACCGGCACGTCCATAGGAACCGCGCGCAGAAACGCCGCGAGGTCTTCGCGATCCACGGGCTGGAACATCACCTCCGCCGGCCCGCCGACACGGAGCCAACTGATATCGGCGAGCGGGAAGTCGGTGGTGATCCGCCCGCGCACGCCTTCGAGTGTCTCGATCCAGTCCACGCAGAAGCTCTACGCACTCACCGCGCGCCTGTCGAGATCAGGGTCCGAGCACCCGCCGCCGGATCCAGCGCCAGAGAAACCAAACCGGCCAGCGCAGCACCGACGCCCCCGCCACCAGACCGATGAGGCCGATCAGCAGCCCATTCTCCCAGATGAGAAAGGCGAGGAGCGGCAGGCCCGTCGCAATCAGGACCCAGGCGGCCGGCCAGTGCTTGCGCTTTGGGGAGGGGATCATGCCGATCACATTGGCCGACAGCGCCCAGAGGCACACCAGAAGGATCGACGTCACGAGCGACGCTGGCGCCAGCGCCGCCGGATCCAACTCAACGCGAACCGCGCCGGGTGGCGGTAAATCGAGAGCGCTGCTGCTAAGAACGCCAGTGCGGCAAGCGGTCCAAGCTCCACGCGTATTGCCATCAGAAGGGCGGGAAAAACAACAAGAAGCGCCAGCGCGTAGGGCCTGTGCTGAGGATAGGGCATCATCGCAACCGAACTCACCAGGATCACCCAGATGCAGCCGAGCGCGAGCGAGACCACCGCGTGCCCTCAGCCCGCGGCGCGGGCGGCAAGCGCACCGGGAAGGGCGTTCGCCCAGGCCGTGATCGTGCCCGCCCCGAGGCAGACGACCATGTCCCCGCGGTCTGCTTCGGCCTGAACAAGCGCCGGCAGATCTGCGGCATTCTCAAGACTGATTGCACGGCGGTGGCCGTGGCGGGTGAGGCCGGCCACGAGGCTCTCGCGATCGGCACCCTCGATCGGCTCTTCCCCCGCAGCATAGACATCGGCAATCACCACGACATCCGCGTCGTTGAAGCAGGTGCAAAACTCCTCGAAGAGGTCATGCAGGCGGGAGTATCGGTGCGGCTGGTGCACCGCGATCACCCGACCGCCAGTGGCTTGGCGTGCTGCTCTCAAGACCGCTGCAATCTCCACAGGATGATGCCCGTAATCGTCGATGACCGTGATGCCATCAACGTCACCCACGCGCGTGAAGCGGCGGTTAACACCGCGGAACTCCGCGAAAGCGGCGGTGATGTCGCTGTGCCCGATTTTCAGGTGACGGGCGACGGCAATTGCCGCAAGCGCGTTCGAGACGTTGTGATCGCCCGGCATCGGCAGCGTCACCCCTTCGATCACATCGCCTTCGGTGGAGAGGAGGACATCGAATTGCGCCTGACCGTCCTCGTAGCGGAGGTCCACAGCGCGGAGATCGGCCTGCGGGTTGAAGCCATAGGTGATCACCCTCCGGTCGTCGATCTCGGCCACGAGCGCCTGCACTTCCGGGTGGTCGAGGCAGCAGATCGCGGCTCCGTAGAAGGGGATGTTCGAGACGAAGGTCAAAAACGCCGCACGGAGCGCTTCGAAGCTGCCCCAATGGTCGAGATGCTCGGGATCGATGTTGGTCACGATGGCCAGCGTCGCGGGCAGGCGGTTGAAACTGCCGTCGGATTCGTCCGCCTCCACCACCATCCAGTCACCCGCGCCCATCCGCGCGTTGGAGCCATAGGCGTGGATCACCCCCCCGTTGATCACCGTCGGATCAAGCCCGCCGCGGTCGAGGAGGGCCGCAACCATCGACGTCGTCGTCGTCTTGCCGTGCGTTCCGGCCACCGCGACGTTGGTCTTGAGGCGCATCAGCTCTGCCAGCATCTCCGCCCGGCGCACGATCGGCAGCTTGAAGGTGCGCGCGGCCTCGAGTTCGGCGTTGCCCTCCTTGATCGCGGTCGAGATCACGACGACAGACGCACTTCTAAGGTTGGCGGCGCGCTGCCCGATGAAAATCTTCGCGCCGTTGTCCGCTAGCCGCGTGGTGATGGGCGAGGCTTTGACGTCCGAGCCCTGAACCGTGAAGCCGTGATTGATCAGAACCTCGGCGATCCCAGACATGCCGATGCCGCCGATGCCGACAAAGTGGATCGGGCCGATATCATGGGGGAGATGCGTTTGATCGTTCATTGGACCTGCTCGATTGTTTTCAATTTTAAGACTGTGTATGCGGCCCCGGACAGGCGCAGGTCAATGTTGTGTGGCCCTCCTTCGGCTCCCGACCACAAAGCCGTGCCGAGAGGCAGGAGGTCAGGCACCCACGAGCGCCAGCAACACTGTGGCGGGCTGCAGGCTTGCGTTCCGCGACGGGTCCGTTGCCCCACGTTCCCGGGCAGGAAACCGATAGGCACACCAAAACGGTCGGTGTTGCGCAAGACCGTTCAGGTCCAACCAGGTTTTGGGCGTGCCGATTGAGGGTGAGCCGCGTCGCCTGGGCAACTGCGTTTTCCATCAGCGTGTCGATTGGCGAGCGAACGCCTGGTTGGATTTGCATTGGGGAGCGCCTCGCGCCTCGGCAAGCGGAGTTGATGGCGCGGAAAGTCCACTCGATAGGAATTGCGCCGCTCTGGGCTCGATCCCGACCCGCGGGACGGCGGTCCGAAGACCGTTCAACGAGCCCACCGCGGAGGTCCGGTTCACGGGACACACATCCGGCGTCCGTCCGGGCCGCTATTTTAGCGGCCGCGCAGGGCGCGAGTGGCGCTCGCAAGTGCCGTTCTCTCTCCACTGTGAACAGTGATCGCCCCCTCGCATGGACCCTCCCGGGGGACAGCTCCCCGCACCCACACACGTCTCTTTTGTCCCAATCAACCTTGCCAGCGTGAGGCTGCTGCGGGATTTCTGTCAGCGTCCATCCGCATCTCTGGGAGAGCGCTCCGTCCAGCGTTGCAGTGGGCTCCGCTCGGGGGAGGACAGACGCCGCGGATCCGCGGGCGGGCTTGGCTCACGCCGACCACGCTGGTGCCGCTGGATCTCGTCACATGCACCAGACGCAGCTTGCAAACAGTGTCAGTTCGACATCCTCAATAGGGGCTTTGGTGACTTCGGGAGTGAAGAAATGGCCTGTGACCGCGCGACGTCCAACGACGGATCCGGGCGAAGGCTCGTCCGAAGACGGTCTACGCGGACCGGATTGGACCCTCGAGGGACAGAGACAGGCTGCGGAGGCGTTCGACGAATGCGCAAGGCAGGGCGTTGGTGCCGCTCGGGAAACGGCGGAGCGAGGCGCGGCGGCCCGCAGACTGCGGCGCCAATGGTTCACGAGTTGATGTCGATCCGCGCCTCTCAAGGCTGGTGGCCAACCTAGAACCACATCTCGAGAGACGAACCGGACCCGCACCCCAGCACAGTCGCTGCCCGCGGCGTTCGACCCCATTGCGGGCCGGGTCGAGGGCGAGGCCCGTCGCTGTCCACGCCGTCGCATTGCTTGGCTTCGTGCGTTGGGGCGTGCGATACAAACCGCCGACATGTCCGCCTGGTTGGCACCTCGCGCCACTGGGCAACATGTGGCACTGCGCCGGCCGAGCGGAGACCATGGGGGGGCGGGGGCACCTCTTCAGCCCGCAGTGGCTGTCTCGATCACCAGATCCGCCAACCGCTCTGCTGCGTCGGGCTTGCCGAGCGACCGGCTTGCGGCAGCGGCGGCGCGCGCGGCCTCGGGCGCGTCGATCACGGCGGTGATGCACCCAGCAAGACGCTCAGGCGTCAACTCCGCCTCTGGGATCATTTGGGCTGCGCCAGCATCGACCAGCGGCCGAGCGTTTGCCGTCTGCTCGTCCCGGACGGCGATGGCCAAGGGGATTAGGATCGCCGGTCGCCCGACGACTGTGAGATCGGCCAGCGAAGACGCACCCGCTCGGCAAATCACGAGATGAGACCGCGTCAGCCGGTCCGCCATATCGTCAAAGAATGGGCGGATCTCGGCCCGTGCACCGATCTCACGATACGCGGCATCCATGTCCTCTCCGTCTTCGGCGCGTGCCTGGTGCGAGATGGACATCCGGTCGCGCTTCGCCTCGGGCAGGAGCGCGAGCGCTTCAGGCACCCGGCGCATAATCCGCGCCCCCTGACTGCCCCCGAAGACCAAAAGCTCAAGGCCTTCTGATGGATAGGGCGCACCGGCCCGCTCCCTCACGGCGCTTCGAACAGGGTTGCCTGTGGTGTGGCCCGTGACGCCGGGGGGCAGCGTGGTCGGCCAGGTTCCACAGGCAACGGCGTTCACGCGCCGTGCAAACACGCCGTTGACACGCCCCAGCACCCCGTTCTGCTCATGGATCAAACGCGGGACGCGCAAGATCCACGCGGCCGCCACCGCCGGGATGGCGGGATAGCCGCCGAAGCCGATGACACATGTCGGCCTCCTCCGCACCATTGCCAACGTGGTCGAGAGGATCCCCCAAAGGACAACCGGTCCGACGAGGAGACGGGCGAAGGGCCCGCCGCGTGTCGGCGAGGCGGAGCGGACAACCTGACGCTTTGCGGCCACGGGAAAAGCCGATGCGTGCTCTGCCCCACGCGCATCCGTGGAGAGATCGACCTGCCAGCCTCTCCTCAGCATCTCTTCCGCGAGGGCTTGCGCAGGAAACATATGCCCGCCGGTGCCACCAGCGGCGATGACGAGCCGAGGTGGGTTCATCCGGTCCCCATCGCCGGTACGGCCGGTGACCCAAACCTCGCATAGGCCTCATCCGTGTTTTGCTGACCGCCCAAGGTCATCGCCCCGGCCCGAGTATCTCCGAGAGGGAGTGCTGTGGCCGCTCCCGCGTGAGAGCAAGCAACATACCGAGCGTGACGCCCGCGGCCAGCAGCGAGGACCCGCCATAGCTGACAAATGGCAATGTCATGCCCTTTGCCGGCAGCAAACGGACAGCGACGCCCAAATTGACAAGCGCCTGCATGCCGAGGAGGGCGGCGAGACCGGTTCCGGCCAGGCGCACGAAGGTGTCCCGCACGGCGATCAGCCGAACAAAGGAGCGGATCACGATCACAGCGAACAGCGACAGGATCAGAATGCAGAGGACAAGGCCGAACTCCTCCGCAGCCACGGCGATGATGAAGTCAGTGTGGGCATCCGGCAGGGACCACTTGACCGTGCCCTCGCCGATCCCGACACCGAAGAGCCCACCCTCGCGAATGGCGTTCGTAGCAAACCCGATCTGTGTTGACGGATCGATCTCGGCTGCAAGGTAGCCATCGATCCTGCGGGCCACGTGGTCCGAACTCTCGTAGGCGACAACGCCTGCGCCGACCGTGAGCGCGCCAAGCCCGAAGAGGAGCGCGAGCGAGGCTCCGGCCACGAAATACATCACGGCCCAAGCCCCGAAGATCAGGCTCGCTTGCCCATAATCGGGCTGCAGGGCCAGCATCAGCACAAGAACCAACGCGGCCGCGAGACTGAGGGCACGGCCCGGGGGAGCACCGGGTTGACCCGAGATCGACAGCATCCATGCGGCAAAGATCACAAACCCGGGCTTCACGAATTCAGACGGTTGGAGCGCCGCAAAGCCAAGCGAAAACCATCGGACCGAGCCTTTGCCAAAGTCGGTTCCGAAGATCGGCAAGACGGCAAGCGCTGCCATCGCGACGAGAAACCCAAGCACCGCCGCACGCCGGACATCGCGGGGCGACAGCATAGAGACGAAGATCAGCGCGCCGAGGGCCACACCGCCGAAGGCCAACTGGCGGTACACGTAGTGGAATGGGTCAAGGCCATTATTCGTCGCGAGAGGTGGGGATGCGGCCAACGCCAGAAGGATGCCGCATCCGAAGAGAGCAACGACCGACAAAAGCGACCAAGTGTCTATCGTGCGCCACCATCTTGGCAGGAGCGGTTCGGCCGCGCGACCCCGCTCGCCGCCATGCACCATGTCGGTCATGCTCGGCCTCAAACTGCCTCTTCCCGCCGGCCCGTACCGGCCGATCTCTCCGGCACGTTACCTGAGATCGGGCGAAACGGCCAGCGAGTTGATCGGGCGCCGAGGCGTGGCGGTGTCAGACCTGGAAGGTGGTCTTCGTTGCCTCGACGCGCACAGTGTACTGACCTTCGGGCTCAATCACCCCAGTGGGCGCGCACACGGCCGGCTGGTTCAGCATGTCGTCGAAATTCCGCGCCTTGCCGAAATGGGAGATGCCGCGAAACGCGCGCTGTTCGTTGACGTAAAAGACATGAGACGCCACAGCCTGGGTGTTGATGCGGGTGCGCTGCTGACCCTCTTGGGCACCGACGCCACAGAGGTAGAGCTGTCCTTCGAAGGGGATGAAGTTCCAAAGGTAGCTGAAGCCGCCCCGGCCATCCTGCCAGCGAACCCCTCCGAGTTCGAAATCGCGCGTCAGTGGCACGAAGCGGAGGTCGCTTGAGGACACTTGGGGTTGGTCGCAGGCTGCAAGTGCAGCGACGGCGAAGAGGGCGGCGAAACGAATCGAACCATACATTGCTTTGCTCCTAACACCCCCACTTTTTTGCGAGTGCCATAAGGCACGGACATTCGCAACCCAAGCAAAACTGGCGTTTTGAGCTGTTCCCGATTGCGTCACGCGGTCTTGAACTCGGCGCTCGCCAGGGCTCGGAACGCGTCGCCGCGATGCTCAAAGCTCGCAAACTGATCGAAGCTGGCACAGGCAGGCGACAGAAGGATCGTCTCGCCCGGCTCAGCCTCGGACGCGGCCTGACGGACGGCGGCCTCGAGCGTGCCCGACATCTCGTGCGCCACATCCTGCAGCGTCTCGGCGAAGGACGCTGCAGCCTCGCCAATCAAGTAGGCCTTGGCGATGCGTCCGAACAACGGGGCGAGGTTGTCGATGCCGCCCTCCTTCGGCACGCCGCCCGCGATCCAGCGCACGCGCTCAAAGGCGAGAAGGGCTTTCTCCGCCGCGTCTGCATTGGTCGCTTTGCTGTCGTTGACCCACGTGACGCCCGCCGCACTCCCGAGAATTTCGCAGCGATGGGGCAGGCCCGGAAACCGTGCAAACGCCGCCTCGAGCCGCCCTGGGTTGTGCCCGAGACTGCGGAGAACGGCATAGGCGGCACAAGCATTTTGGTGATTGTGCGCCCCAGGCAGCGACGGCAACGGGCGAAGATCGAAGGAGGCGACCTGGCGACCCCTACGCCACTCAGCGAGATGGCCACGCCGCGCCGTCACGCTCCACCCCTCGCGGAGCTTGTCGGAGGTCGAGAGGCGGATCACGGGTTCGCCCTGGGCGGCGTCCTCGCGCATGATCTGCGCCAGGAAGCGCCCCTCGGGCTCATCGACGCCGATGATCGCCCGCTCCGGCCCGCCTTCGGTGAATAGGCGCCTCTTGGCGGCGAAGTAGCCCCCGAGCCCACCATGCCGGTCCAGATGGTCCGGCGAGAGGTTCAGGAACACCGCGATGTCGGGCGCCAGAGCCCGCGCCAGTTCAAGCTGATAGGAAGACAGTTCGAGCACCACGACCTCGCCATCCGTTGCCGGATCGAGGTCGAGCACTCCGCGTCCGATATTGCCCCCCATCTGCGTCGGCACGCCAAGGTCTCTCAGAGCGTGGTGAATCAGGGCCGTTGTCGTCGATTTGCCGTTCGACCCCGTTACGCAGACGACGCGCGGCGTCCGCTCCATCTCGTCCCACTCGGCCGTGCCGAAAGATCGGAAAAAGAGCCCGACATCGTTGTCGAGCACCGCGCCCCGCCGAAGAGCCGCAACGACAACCGGATGCGGCGTGGGATAGAGATGCGCCACGCCCGGAGAAACGATGAGCGCTGAAATCCCCTCCCACTCCGCATCGCGCTTGAACGGCGTGACGGCAAAACCGTCGGCGAGTGCTGCCTCTCGCGCCGCCTCGCCATCGTCCCAGGCAACAGGCTCCGCCCCGCCGGCCCGGAGCGCGCGACAAGTGGCAAGCCCCGACCGTCCAAGGCCGAGCACAGCGACGCGATGTCCGTCATAGCCACGCACGGGGATCATGCCGCACCCTCCGCGTTTGCAGCCGCATGCAGATCTGCCCCCTGGCCTCGGGCCGGATGGCGTCGCAAAGGCCGGCGACACTCGTCATCCGCGGCGTTCAGTCCGTGGCGCGGCGCAGCGCCAGGAACGGAAACCTCCCGGGAGGTTGGGGTGAAAACGGTGATGGAAGGACTGCGATGCGTCGCGTACAGATCCGCGTGGCGACCCTGCGCCCGCCCGATGGCAATCAGCGCCGACACGGCGCCCAAGATCCTGCGAACGAGAACGAGCGTCCCGTCCGAACGGCTCTCCGACCCAACTCTGCGGACACGCGCAACGCGGGCCTCCGCAGGCCGCGCAAGTGCCAGGGAGGGGCCGGTCCCGTCCGCGACGACCCTCCCCTGCGGTTCCGGCGCCGTCGGGATCCTTGTTGCCGCCCAATCCTCAAGCGGCGTGGATCTCCGCCCGCTCAAACATGCCATCGGCAGAAAATTCCGCTTGCTCACGCCTCTCGAGCCTCTCCGGGCAGGTTGCTTCGCCTCTGGGTCGCGTGTTTCCCGCGCCCCGTCAACGCCTGCGGCGCCTCGGCGCATCTGTGCAAAGCCACACTGAACCGCGCGCGAGCATGCGCTAAGGCTGAGGGGCACTGTCACAAGGTCTCGATCATGGAATATCCGCTCACAGCTTCAAGTCCGTTCGCCGGTCTCTTGCGGACCCACAACAGCAAGCTGACGCTTCTGTCACAAATGCGGGGGGTCGTGCGGGGCAATGCGGCCGAGCTTGCCCAAGCGCTTGTGGCCAATTTCGACATCCAGAGCGGCAGTGCGCATTGGGCCATGCCGGGGCGCGAGCGAGAGATTGCGGCGACGCTCCGCGGCAATGGCCAAGGCAGCGCACGGAGTTACGATCCCTGGAACGGCGCCTGGCGCGGCCCCTGGCTCAAGCCCGGCCAGACCGCGCGGGAGCGGCGGGAGCTCCACGCTCATATCTGGGACGAGACCCAGCATGTGACCTTCGCCGGACACTCGCAATACGTCCAGCCGGTGACCCAGTCCCGCACCGGCTTCAAGCTGGAGCGGGATCTGACGCCGCAGCCCGCAGAGACCAACATCGCGATCAATGTCTGGTCGCCGCAGCACGGGCTGACGGGCTGGGTCGGCTGGGGCGGGCGGAACGATCCCCACATCGCCTATCTCCTGAACCCGCACACGCTGATCTGGGTGATGCAGTTCGGGATCGCCGACCGGCTCGCGCCCACCTTCGCGATCTTTTTCGAGTGGGTGGCGGCCGACCACCAAGCCTACGGGATCTCAGGCCGGTTCTTCGACCTCTCCCCCGAGGCGACCCGCCCGGGCGGCCACCGGCTGACGATGAAACCGCCCCGCGAGGCGGTCGGCGGCTACACCACCTACCGCCCGGTCCAGGGCACCCGCGCCCGCGTCACCCAAACCGCCCACACCCCGGGCCACTGACACCCGCGCTCTGCCGGAAACCGCTCCAAATCGTCCCGCACGGTTTGCGCGTGCGAATGCTCCGCCCCAAGGGCGGCCTCCATCACCCGCAGCGCCTCCTGATAGAGCGCTTCCGCCTCCTCATAAGTAACCGCCCGGTTTGGGACGCCTGTTGGGGATCAGGGTGAGATCTTGTGATCTGGAGTTCCCCCGGTTTCGTGGACACCCTTTGACTGAAGTGGAAAGGTGTTCAGATGCCACGAACAAGGAACCCGTACCCGGCGGCTTTCCGGGAGCAGATCGTCGAGCTGCATAGAGCTGGACGAAGCGCCGAGGACC
>JBCCWM010000060.1:0-15426 GCA_039193505.1 Pseudomonadota bacterium
AGTTCATCGAGGGCTGGTACAATCCGGGCCGCCGTCACTCGGCTCTAGGATATCTCTCCCCCATCGACTACGAAAGGAGCGCCCTCGAAGCGCTAGAAGACTCTAGCCCATAACCGTCCACGAAACCGGGGGAACTCCACTTGGCCACTGGGAGGGAGATCTGATGCACTTCCGCGGACCGCGCGACTTCCTTCTGACGCTGCAGGAAAGGCCCTCTAGAGCGGAATCCGATCAGTCTGGATCATATCCCGCCGCGATGAAGTAGTTGGCGCACTCTTGCGGAGTGAACATGTCAACGATCCGACCGCTTGCGTTCCACTATCCCTCGACCGTCCGTTCTGCGGCCTTTCGCAGAAGTGCCTTCATGCGGGCGAAGGCGTTTTCAATCGGGTTAAAGTCAGGGCTGTATGGTGGGAGAAACAATAGGTCCGCTCCAGTTGCTTCGATCAATTCACGGACATGCTGCCCCTTGTGACTGGAAAGGTTGTCCATCACGACTATGTCGCGGGGGCGCAGCTCAGGAACCAGCACCTGTTCGACGTAAGCCTCAAATGCGACGCGGTTGATCGGCCCGGAGATGACGAAGGGCGCGATCATGCCGTGCAGGGTCAATGCACCGATGAATGTCGTTGTGTTCCAGTGCCCATGCGGTGCCCCCATGCGGAGGCGCTGACCGCGCCGACAGCGGCCATGGGTGCGGGTCATATTGGTTTTGGCCCAAGTCTCGTCGATGAAGACCAAGCGTGCCGGATCGAGATCGGGCTGCGCCTCGAACCAGGCTTTGCGTTTCTTCAGGACGTCCGGTCTGTCCTGCTCGGCAGCATGGCCAGTCTTTTTTTACGAGTCATGTCGTGGCGGATCAGGAACCGCTGGATCGTCCCGTACCCGAAGGCGAGGCCCATCCCGGATAGTTTGTGCCGCAATTCTTGGATCGTGATGTCTGGCGTCGCCTCGACAAGATGCAGGATCGTTTCAGCCTGCGCTTCGATCCGCGCAGAACGCCGGTCGCCGCCCGGTGGACCGGGACGTGGATCGCCCTGGCGCCGTGAGAGAGATCGCCAACGGCTCACACTGGCGGCGCTGACACCGAACCGTTCAGCCGCCACCCGATGTGACGCTCCAGCATTCACAGCAGCAAGGACACGCGTTCGAAGATCGACAGAAAGAGCCTTGGACATTCTGACCGGCCTCCTTCTCCGGTCAGAAGTATGAATCAGAAAACAGCCCAGTTGGGAATCCCCAGCGATTCAATCAGATCGGATTCCGCTCTAGGTTGATGCTGGCGTGCCGTCTTCTCAGCAACGACTCCGCGCTCGCCGCCCGAGCCCTCGTTGAGGAACTGCGCGCGTTGCCGCCACAGGCGCGACGCACAATCACCCACGAAATGGCCGTGCCTTCGCCAGCAATAGCGATGCTACCGACCGGATCGGCCTGCCCGCCTTCTTCTGCGACCCTCACAGCGTGGCGGCATCGAGAAGGCGAACGGCCTGCCGCGCCGCGATCAACCGCGCAAGACCAGCCTCGCAGACCAGTCAGACGACGATTTCGACGCCGTCGCCGCGAAAATCAAATCACCCCCCCCCCGAAAAGACCTCGGCTATCAGATGGCAAATGAGGCATTCGCAGCCGACTTCGGTGTTGCCCTTGAGATGTGAATCCAATCCCATTGCTCCTGAGACCGGGCCGCACCGCAAATCGCCTCGTGGAGGGCGTCCCTTGCCCGCCCTTGCGAGTGGGCCAGAGCGGCCCCAACCAACGGTTTAGCTCGGTCACCTCTGCACTGATCTCCGTCAGGAACGGGCCACATCTCTCAAAGCGTGACACCGAGCCGAAGCGTCACCGGCTCGGCGGCTGCGTGCGGAAAACCCCGGACGGCGCCGCGACATTTGGTTGAGCCCTGGGCCGGGCGTCAGCGGGGTCATCCGAAGCTTCAACCGTCCCCGCCGAACCCGTAGACCGGCCGTCCCGACCACACCGAAAAGCACTCATCGGCCGCTGGGTCGAGCCATCGCTCGGTCGACATCCCGCAACCCTTTGCGACAAGACCCACTTGAGCTCGCCACTCCCGGCAAGGGCAAGTGCCGCCCCTCGCTCAGCTGGCGCGGCTCGCGCGCTTGGGTGCGGGCACCGCGTCCCCTCCGCAGAGCGCATGTCGCGCCAGCTTCGTTCAAAACCAAATTCACGCAGAGTGCAGTCCCGACGTGAGCTTGGAGCCCGTGCCGGGCCTAGGCGATCAGGCGGTCGAGTGCAGACATGACATCTCTCACGTGATCCGGATCGCTCGCCGCGCGATGGGGTGCGGCGAAGCGGCCGCTGTCATTGTCGAAATAAGATCCGGACATCCCCTCGAAATCGGGCGAAAGGGCCGCGCGCACCAGGATGTCCGAGCCGATCGCGACATCGCTTCCGGCGACACCGAACCCTTCGGTCACCATTTTCGTCGCAAGAAGGGAGCCCGGGTTGACAGCCACAACAAGAGGCCCGTTCGGCAGGTTGCGCGCAAGTGCCTCAGACCAGATGGTGATCCCGAGCTTGCTCTGGGAGTAGGCCTCCATGTCGCCGAGTGGACGGTGCCCCGTCAACGCATCGACGTCCACCTGCGCCTGAGCGGCGGAAGAGACGTTGACGACCCGTCCATCAGACGGGATCCGTGCCAACAAAGCACGGGTCAGGGCGTAAGGCGCGATTGTGTTGACCACAAAGCGCACATCGATCCCCGACGGCGTCGACGGATCTGATGTCTTGAAAACCCCGGCATTGTTGATGAGAACGTCGACCTGAGACTGCGCCGCCGCGACCCTCTCGGCGAGCGAGCTGACATCGGGCAGTCGCGACAGGTCAGCCAGATAGGTCTCCGCCTCGCCCGGGATGCCGGCGGCCGCTGCCTCGAGCTTTTTGGCATTGCGCCCGTGGAGGAGGACGCGGTGGCCGTCGGCGGCCAAGCGCTCAGCGGTTTTGAGCCCGATGCCATCGGTGGCACCTGTGATCAAGATGGTCTTCGTCATCTGTTCCCCCTCGCCATGTTCAGTCGGACCTCTGTCCGCCAGACGTTTCATCCTGTGTTCCCTGTCCGCACGGATGCCGCGCAGCGCATCACGACAAGCTATCGAGCGGCGCGAGCCGAATGGGAAGTCGAGATGGAGTGCGCGGCGCGCAAGCCGGTGCCATTGAGAATGATTGCGTCGCGGGCTTTTCCCGTCCGCCAAACACCTTGTCCTCGATCCATTGCTAGAATGGGCGCGAGACCCGACCACAGGCAGCGAGCCACTCCGGCGGTTGCCGGCGACCAGCATAGGCACGCGCGCAAGCGTCGCTTTGGGGAGCGTCTCGATCTGTCCGGAAAAGTCGCATTGCGAGCCCCGGGGCACGGGGAGATCTTCGACCGGTGTCTGCGTGCGCACTTTGAGACCACTCTCCCGGTTCTCGGAGGACATCGGGGGCGCCGGATGCGCCTCCGCCCAATCGCTGGACGAGGCGGCGACCGGCCGAGCGCGCATCCGCATTCACCGCGGCCCCCGCGAGATGCGGCGTGTTGCAGACCAACTGGATCAGTCTTGCAATCCTGAGCGCGGCAACCGCACGCACGTCGAGATCGGAGATTTGTCCGGCATCTCCGAAAGCGCAGAGCGCCTGCGCGCTATGGATGACAGGGAACCCGCGAGATGGTGCTCCTGTGACGGGACGCCCGCTTCGGTCGCAGCTCTCTCATTGGCCAACGAGACCAACGCGAAGCCGTCCAGATTGACGCACGTTTTGATAGGTCGTGTTGAGGCAAAGGGACCCGCGTATCGGCGTCACCTTTCTCTCGATACGGCTCGGCCCGATCGCACCGTCTCCTGTCTGTCGAGACCACTCTGCGCGGACGTGTGCGGCGATGTGTCGAGGGTCCCCGGGGACACCAGCGCTGCGTCGGTCGAGGGACGTCCGTGAGACCTCAACGGGCGATGCACCTCGCGACAGGCACCGAGCGCCACTTTGACCATAGTCGCTCTTGCCGTGCCAAATCGGACCCGCCATCGCGCTGTTCCGGTCGTCGCCCGGGACGCCCAGGCGAGGCGATGTGCCCCTCCGTCGGTCGTCAGGATAGGTTAGCCGCCTGATGCGGTGCGCCCCGCGGACATATGCGTTGCTTCGGACTCAACCGCACCGACCATGGACTTGGGCGGTCCAGTCGTCGTTGGTGGAGCACGCACGTTGGCCATTGCGGCGGGTTTCGCATGTAAGATGCGCGGGGTTCAGGTGTATTTCTGCCGCAAAGTGGACACCGGGGCGGGTTTCCACGGGAAACCTTGCGGGCGGGAAGTTCAACGCTGGCAAATCCCAGGGATCGCGCGTGGAGCCCTTGCGCTGCACGGCCGGAATGCGTCGCGGCCGAAGACCCGACGGCGGTCCGGGGCGGTCGGCCATCGATACGCAAAGATGCCGATGAGATGTTCACAAAGATCGGAATGCCGGACATGCTTCCGGACACTCTGCCGGAGCCGCAGATGGCAGGGCCGCCGTTGTTGAGTAACGGCGGCGGCCGGCACGCGGCGACCGGACAGACCGCCAGAGGAGAACACGCTATGACCCATCCCGCCTTCACATCCCAGTCGGTTGCCGTCGTCACGGGCGGAGCGTCGGGGATCGGGCTCGCCGCGGCCAAATCGTTTGCGCAGATGGGCATGCGGATAGCGCTCGCCGACCGCGCCACCGAAAAGTTCGACGCCGCTGCGCAAGCCGTTCTCGACGCAGGGGCGGCCGATGTCCTCACGGTCGAGACCGATGTCAGCGATCCTGCGTCTGTCGCGACGCTCGAGGCGGAAGTCGCGCGCCGCTTCGGCGGCACAGACATCCTGATGAACAACGCCGGAATAGGCATGGCGTCCTCATGCGTGGGTGCGCCGGACGCGTGGCACGCGACGTTGGATGTCAACCTTTGGGGCCCAATTCACGGCACCCAGATCTTTGCGCCACGCATGTTGGCGCGAGGCCGCCCGGGCGCCATTGTGAACACCGGCTCAAAGCAGGGGATCACGACCCCGCCGGGCAACCCGGCCTACAACGTCTCAAAGGCCGGTCTCAAAGCGTTCACCGAAGCACTCGCGCACGAACTTCGAAACTCGGAAGGCGCACAGATCACGGCCCACCTCTTGATCCCCGGTTTCGTCTACACAGCGCGGACCGGGACGGCGGAAAAGCCGCCAGCAGCATGGACGCCGGAGCAGACCGCAGACTTCTTCGTCGACAGCATGAACCGAGGCGACTTCTACATCCTGTGCCCTGACAACGACGTGCCGCGGCCGCTCGACGAGAAGCGCATGGCGTGGGCGGTGGGCGACATCATCGAAAACCGCCCTGCGTTGAGCCGGTGGCACCCGGACCACAAAGTGGCGTTCGCCAGCTTCATCGAGCGCGAAGACTAGCCGGGGCGATCGCCGCTCCCGACTTGCACCGACCGAGAGGGTTGGTCGAAATGTCTGCGCCCATCGTCAGACCGTCGCCCGTCGCCGGCCGGAAAGCCGCTGATCACGGAAGCGTGCGAGCGTTGACGCCGTCCGGATCGCAAGCATGCCCGTCCGAGGCCGTTGCTGCGAGACGGCAGCGATGCCTGGGACATCGCAAACGGTCGGTCGGCGCGCGGTTGCCGGAACCGGACTGCGCGCAGTGCTCACCGACCAAGGTCTCCGAGAAACGCACGTCGCGAAACCTTGACTGGCAGTGGCACCTGCGCTGTCCGGGCATCTCGTCGGCACTCCGAGTGGGTCACCAGTTGCTTGCGTCGCGCAGGTTGCGACCCTGGTTGTGACAGGCGGCTCGGACGGCGGGTGTGTGGTCAGGTCGCGGCGCGCACGGTGGAGGCCAAACTGTCGATACGCTCCAAAGCCGCGAAGTGTCCCGGGGCGATTTCCGCCAACGGGCCACTCGGATACGCCCCAGGCAGCGGAGGACGAGCGCCCCGGGTGCGGGTCGGATCGGGGATCGGCGCGGCTGCCATCAGCGCCTTTGTGTAGCGGTGGCGCGGCGCCGCGAAGACGTCGGCGGATGGGCCGAGTTCGAGGATCCGTCCGGCCCGCATCACGGCGACGCGGTCCGCAATCTGGCGCACGACCGCAAGGTCATGCGAGATGAAGAGGAGAGTGAGCCCCTCACTCTCCTTCAATGCCTTCAGAAGATCCAGGATCCTCGACTGGACGGAGACATCGAGCGCCGAGGTCGGCTCATCCGCGACAATGACGTCCGGCCCCGCCGCCAGAGCGCGGGCGATGGCGATGCGCTGTCTTTGGCCGCCGGAAAACTCGTGCGGATAGCGCCGCGCCATCTCGCCTCTCAGACCGATTTTCTCGAGAAGCGCGCGGACCTCCGCCTGACGCTCGGCCCTTGCCAGCCCGCCTCCGATGACCAGCGGCTCGGCGATGGTCTGCCCGACGGTCTGTCTGGGGTTGAGGGAGGCGTAGGGATCCTGAAACACCATTTGGACGCGCCGGCGCACACGCCGCAGGTCCCGTCCGCGGCTGGCCGTCAGATCAACGTCATCCATCATCACCTGACCCCGCTCCGGGTCGGTCAAACGCGCAATCACGCGCCCGAGCGTGGTCTTGCCAGATCCGCTCTCGCCCACGACCGCCAGGGTCTCACCCCGATAGACCTCCAGCGAGACGTCATCCAACGCGCGTTCTCCGCGCCCCTGACGCGCAGTGCGGCCGGGAAAGGTCTTCGTGATGCCCCGCGCCGAGAGGATCACGTCACGATGCTCCGATGGTGCCTCGGTGCGGGATGCATCGATCCGCGGCACAGCGCTGAGGAGCGCACGCGTGTACTCCGCCTTTGGCGTGGAAAAGACGGTTTTGGCGGCGCCGTACTCCACCGACCGACCCGACTGCATCACGAGGACCGTGTCCGCCGTCTCGGCGACGACCCCCATGTCGTGGGTGATCAGGATCAGGCCTATCCGCGTCTCCGAGACCAGTGCCCTCAGAAGATCCAGGATCTGGGCCTGCACCGTCACGTCAAGGGCGGTCGTCGGCTCATCCGCAATCAGGATGCGCGGACCGAGCAGCATCATCATCGCAATGACCACCCGCTGACGCATGCCGCCCGAGAGCTCGTGCGGATACTGGTCCATTCGCGCCCTGGGGTTCGGGATGCCGACGCGATCCAACATGGTGACGGCGCGCTGGACCGCCTCGGCCCGTGAGCAGATCTTGTGGCTGCTCAGGGCCTCGGTCAGTTGAAGACCGACGGACAGGACCGGTGTCAGCGCGGTCATGGGCTCCTGAAAGATCAGCCCGATCCCAGTGCCCCGCGGCGGATCGACACCGGGCTCGAGGAGGTCGACATCGCCGAAGAGAGCGCGGCCCTCGGCCCGCACTTTCGGCGGAAGGAGGCCCATCAGGGCCTTTGCGGTCATGCTCTTGCCCGAGCCGCTCTCGCCGACGAGGGAGAGCACCTCGCCCTCATGAAGATCGAACGCAAGCCCCTCGACCAGAGGGGTCGCACCGAGCCGAACGCTGAGATCTCTGACGGACAGGAGCGCGCTCACGATCGTGCCGCCGGGTCGAGGCTCGTCCGAAGACCGTCACCGAGCAGGTTGAACCCAAGTACCGTGAGCGCGATGGCAAGGCCCGGAATGGTCATCAACCAGGGCGCCCGGTTGATGTAGTCGCGCGATCCGGCGAGCATATAGCCCCATTCCGATGTCGGTGGCTGCGCGCCGAGCCCGAGAAAACTGAGACCCGCTGCGGCGAGGATCGCCGTGGACACGCCGAGCGTCGCCACGACAATCATCGTCGGCAGGACATTCGGGAGGAGGTGCACTAGGACGAGGCGCGCGGGGCCCGCGCCCGCGGAGATGCTCGCCTCGAAATACGGCCGCGACGTCTCGACCAGTGCGGCCGCGTAACAGGTGCGGGCGTAGAACGGGATCCCGGCCACGCCGACCGCGATCACCGCGTTCTGAAGGCTCGGCCCGAGGACAGCTACGAAACTGAGAGCGATCAGCGTCTCGGTGAAAGAGAAGAGGACGTCGGTGCTCCGCATGAGCAGTGCTTCGACAAAGCCACGCTGGAGCGCGGCGATCATGCCGATCAGCATACCCACGGTCAGGGAGATCCCAACCGCCACAGCGCCAATCATCAGGGTGATGCGGCTCCCGTAGAGGATGCGGGAGAGCACGTCTCGCCCAAACTCATCGGTGCCGAGCAAGAACTCCCCCCCAGGCGGCAGGAACCGGCCGCCAGTCCCCATCCGCATCGGGTTGTGCGGGGCGAGAAGATCGGCGAAGGCCGCGCAAAAGATGAGCCCCACAACGATCACGAGACCGATCGCCCCGCTTGGGGAGCGGATCAGGCGACGCAACACCCCTGGTGGCCTGCCGCGGGCGTCCTCCGTGACCTCCATCTCAGGACCGCCGGATCCGAGGGTCGAGCACCGCGTAGAGCGCATCTATGGCGATGGCGACGACAACCACGACCACCGAGAAGGTCAGGATAAAGCCCTGAATGATCGGGTAGTCGCGCTGGAAGATCGCCTCGACCGCCATTCGACCAACGCCGTTCCAGGAGAAGATGTTCTCCACCACGATGGCGCCGCCCATCATGAACGCGAACTGGAGACCCATCATCGTGACCACCGGCAGCAGGCCGGCGCGGAGCACATGGCGGCGGAGAACCAGCCCTTTGGGGAGGCCCTTGGCATAGGCGGTCTGGACGAAATCCTGGCCCATCACGTCGATCATCGAGGATCGCGTCAGCCGGGCGAAGATTGCCGCGTTCGACAGACCCAATGTCAGCGCCGGCAGGATCAGGTTCAGCGGGCCGTTGCCGCTGACCGGCAGCCAACCAAGCTCGAGCGCAAAGAAGAAGAGGAGCATCAGCCCGAGCCAGAAATGCGGCATCGAGATCCCAGCAATCGCGATCATCATCAGCCCGATGTCGACCAGGCTCCCCTCGCGGTAGGCCGCCAGGAACCCAATCGGCACCCCGATCAGAATGGCGATGAACATCGCAGCGCAAGCGAGCATCAGCGTGTTCGGCAGACGCTGGAGGATGACGTCGAGCACGGGCTGACCGCCTCGGATCGTGGTGCCGAGATCGCCCTGGAGGAGCCGCTCGAGAAACATCACGTACTGAACCGGGATCGGACGGTCCAGCCCGAGCGAGCGGCGCACCTCCTCGATCTGCTCGGGCGTCGTGCCCTGGCTTTGCGCATACATGATTTGGACAGGGTCGCCCGGAACAGCATGGATCAGGAGCGTGACGAGGATCGTCGTGATCCAGATCGTCAACGCCCCCATCGCGATCCGCGTGCCGAGAAAGCGCCACATGGTCGGTGCCCCGTCGGGCGCCGCCCGGGGCCAGATGGCCCGGGCGACACGCTTTGCCTAGCCGCCGAGCTTCACATCGCTGAAGTTCGGATAGACAAAGGGCGCAACGAAGAAGCCCTCGACCTCGGGCCTGACGGCGAACACCCACTCCCAACCCGGCGTGTAGAGGGGCACATGGATCGCGTTCTCAAGAAGATACTTGAACGCATCCTGGACTTTCGCTTTCCGCGCGTCGGGATCGGTGAGCACCCGCGTCTCAGCGAGGATTGCGTCGAGCTCGGGCGATGTGTAGCCGCGATACGCGCCCGGGCTGTGCCAAAGGGCATGCAAGATGTCGGGGTCGTACCAGGACCAGGTCATCATATCCATCGACCCGGTCGTGCCCTCAGTCGTCTCGTTTTCCTGGCGCACGCGCGCGTTGAGCGACCCAATGTCCATGATCTCGATCGAGGCCTTGATCCCAACCTCTGCAAGCTGGGCCTGGAACACCTCCGCCAGTTTCTGGCGATTGCCGCCGGTCCAGACGAGGAGGGCCGTCTCAAGCGGGTTGCTGGTGCTGTAGCCGAGTTCCGCCAACAGCTCCTTGGCCAGAGCCGGGTCGTAATCCGGGCGAAACTCAGAGCAAAACGCCTGGTCGTTGCCGAAGACACCGCGGGAGACGGGGCAGTTCTCCTGGATCGACAGATCACCGTAAATCAGGCTGATCGCTGCCGCGGCGTCGGTGGCATGGGCCACCGCCTTTCGGGCCCGCACGTCGTTGAAGGGAGGGCGGTGGACCGCAAACTCCCAAAACACATTCTGACCGGTGTTCTCCGCAACGATGATGTCGAGCTCGCCCTCGTCCTTGATCGCCGGCACGTCATCGAAGGGCGGCTCGGCAATGTGGACTTCGCCAGTGCGAAGCGCAGCGAGGCGGGCCTGCGGCTCCGGGACCACGGTGATCACCAGACCGTCCTCATGCGGCGCGCCGGGGTTGTCCGCAAGCTTGCCGAAGTTCTGGTAGTCCGCGTTCTTCTCGAGCACGATCCGGTCGCCCCTGGTCCATGAGACGAGTTTCCATGGCCCCGAGCCGATCGCAGTCGTTGTCCCGAACCCCTCACCGTTGGTGTCGCAGATGATCGACGAGAAGCTGTCGGCCAGAAATGGGATCATCGCGACAAACGGTGTCTCGAGCGTTAGTTTGATTGTCAGCGGATCGATGACCTCGGCGCTCGTGATCGGTCCCCAGCTCCCTTTCGTGACGCTCGGCGTCTCCTCGCTGAAGGCGGCGTCGATGGTGTATTTCACGTCATTCGCGTCGAGCGGTGTGCCGTCATGGCACATCACGCCGTCCTCAAGGTTAAAGGTGTACTCCGTGCCTGCCTCATTGGAGGTCCAGGACGTGGCGAGGTGCGGCACTGGCGCCCCGTTCGCGTCCGTGGCGAGCAGCGTGTCGTACATGAGGCTCCACACCTGGAGCGACAGGGTGCTTGTCGCCCGGTGCGGGTCGAGCGAATCGATGTCGCCGTAGCGCGCCCAGACGATGCTGTCGGCGGCCGCTGGGCCGGCCAGCCCTGCGACGATTGCAAGCGCCCCGGTGACGCGGCGGAGCAAGGCTCGTTGGTCTTTCATGCTGTCGTCCTCTCCTTTGGCAGCGGCTCACGCGAGCCGCGATACGGTCCGGCAGTCCGCGCGACGGGCCAAACCGCTGTGTTGCGCCGGAGTGCACGTCCGACGGTCAGGTCATCTCGAACGATCTTCGAAGGCTCCCCCAGGGCAGGCTATGCGCGAGCGTCGGAGGCGGTCAAAAGGAATGCAGACACCCGGAGCGCCGTGATGGCTCGACCTCAAGAACTGCCTGAAAACACACCACTAGAGCCCCTTTGACGCGACTTTGAGCACATCATTCTGCGCCGGGATAGGCAAATGCAATGTCCTGCGCGCCCTCCCAAAGCACTCGGTTCCCGAGCGCCATCAGGTTCTCAACACCACTGGTCAGAGTGATGAAGTGATTGCCCGCGAGCTGGCCCATTTTTGATGAGAAATCGACGCCACCATAGGCGAGCAGGATCTCGGTTTCGCTGATCCCACCCGGATAGAGGATGATCTGGCCCGGTGCTGGGTGGCTCGTGTGGTTCTCGTATCCCACGCCGAAATCTCGGTCGCCGAGTGGGATCCAGACCCCTTCGCCCGACCAGCGGACATGCACGATCTGGCCGCTGAAGGGCATCGCGGCCTCGAAGGCCGCGCAGGTTTTGGGCGCAGCCTCGCGCTCGAGCCGGGCATCGAACGCAAAGGGACCGGCGGTGATCAAAAGCGCAGTCATTGTGGTGGGTCCTCTCTTCAAGTGAAACGGGCCATGGAAAAGGCCTCGAGATCTTGGCGCAGCCGCCCGCTGAGCGCCGCGGCAGCGGCCTCGCGCCCCATCACCGGGCCGAGCGTATAGCCATTTGCGGTTGCCGCTATCGTCAGGCCCTCAAACCCCGGGACCGGGCCGATCAAGGGGGCGCCATCGATGTCGATGTTCATTGCCGCCCAGCTTCGCAAGACCTGCAAGCTCGCCAGATCGGGAACCGTGTGCGCCGCAACCCAGAGATTGCCCTCAAGGCTCTCGGGCAGAACCAGAGCCTGCCCCCCTGGCCCAGTGTCGGCGGGCCAGGCACCGCCGATGATGATGGAGCCGGCATCGGCCTGCTTCAGTGTCAGGTGCCGCTCCGCATGGGCAAGGAGGCACGGCACCAGCGGCGGCGCCGGTGCCGTGACGACCATTTGGAGCGGCGCGCCGCGGACCGGCAGGGACAGACCAAGCTCCGCCCCGATCCGTGCGGACCATCCGCCCGCTGCAATCAGCAGGCGCCGCGCACAGACCTGGCCGCGCGGCGTGTGGATGAGGTAGCCCGTGCCATCCCGCGCAAGCCCAGTGACGGGCGTCCGCTCCTCGATCACAGCGCCCGCGGCACGGGCGGCGTCCGCCACGGCAGGCGTCGCAACAAGCGGATTGATCTTGCCCTCCCCCGGGCACCAGGCGGCCGCCACGACAGTCTCGGCAAGCGCTGGAACGCGTTCGCGCGCGTGCTCTGCAGAAATCACGTCGGTCTCGATGCCGACACGACGTTCGGCGGCGGCCTTGGCTTCGAGGAAGCCGATTTGCTCGATTGTCTCGGCCACCATCATGCCGCCGGTGATCCGCATTTCGAAATCCGCCTGGAGCTCCGCCTCGAGCGCCGCCCAGAGGTGAACGGACTCGCGCTGAAGCGGCAGGGTCCGAAGCTGCAGGCTGCCGTCACCGACCGCCTTCCCCCCAAAATCCCAGGAGAGAAGCTGCAGGTGCAAGCTGCCCGCATTCCCGCCCGAGGCTTCTCCGTTCACCCGGCCTCGATCGAGGCAGACCACAGAGGCGCCGGCGCGTGCGGCGTGAAGGGCGGCCGAAATGCCGGTCACCCCCCCGCCGATGATCGCGAGATCGGCCCGGTCCAGCGTCAGCGGTCGCGCGCAGGGGCGGCCGGGACGGGCGGCCGGCGCGCTCTCACGGTGGCCGCCCCATTCGGGCTTTTCCAGACTGAGGGCGCCCAATGAGACGGGACGCGCCGGCACTTGCGGCGCGAAGAGCACCTCGGGCGCCGTGGGGTGGCCCGCCTCGGCCAACATGCGCAAGAGATGCGGGAGGCAGTACCGGCCCTGGCACCGGCCCATTCCAATCCGCGTCCGGCGCTTCACCAGGCCGGGGTCGTCGGCGCCCGCGGCAATCGCCGCGTGGGCGCGCCCGGCGGTGACCTCTTCGCACCGGCAGAGGATGGTTTCGGTGTCGGGTGCTGCGCGGGTCGGCGCGTCGTAGAGCGCCCATAGGGCGGACTGAAAGCGCCGACTTCGCGTCAGTCGGCGGCGCGGTCCAGAGGTCTCGCCAGCGGCGCGACCGAGATGGGCGAGCGCGCCCGCGGCGCTGAGCGCGCCCTCCGCAAGCGCCACGTCCGCGCCGCCGAGACCGCCCGCATCGCCCGCAATCCAAAGGCCCGGCACTCTTGTTTGGCCATCCGCTGCGCGCTCGGGCTGCAGTCGGTCCGCATCGATGGGCACGCCCAAGAGCCGCGCCAGCTCCAGCTGCGGTGCAAAGCCATCCCCGGCTGCCACAACGTCGACCGAGAGGACGCGTGTGTCGCCGGTTGCACTCCGGCGGAGCTCGGCCCCTTCGACCTGGGTCGTGCCGCTGATCCGGGCGAGCTCCCAGCCGTGGTACACCGGAATTCCGGCCCGCCCGACCGCCAGGCGGTAGCGGGCGCCGTCCAACACAAGCCGGGGTGCCGTGCGCAGCGCAGAGAGAAGCGCGGGGCCCGGGCGTGGCCGGCCACGCTCGGCGAGGGCCACGACCCGCGCGCCGAGCCCAGCAAGCTCCGCCGCGAGTTGGAGCCCGAGAGGACCATGGCCTGCGACAAGCACCCGCGTGCCCGGCGCCACGCCGTAGCGTCGCGCAAGCGTTTGAGCCGCGCCAATGGTCATCGAGCCGGGCAGCGTCCACCCGGGCACCAAAGCCGGTCGCTCGTAGGCGCCGGGGGCCAAGATGACGGCACGAGCTTCGATGGTGTGTGCGCGCGCGGCTCCGAGGCTCCGCAGCTCGAACCCGGCCTCCGTCGCGCGGGCATACCAGACGCTCTGGCCGGTCAAAATGCGCGCACCAGAAGCGGCAACGCGTGCGCGGAGCGCGTCCCCGCGGCGATGCTGCCGGTCGGTGGAACCGCGCCCGCGATACCCGTCGGCCCTTGGTTTGAAGTACTGACCGCCCGGTTCGTCGCGCTCGTCCAGGACGACAACGCTGGCTCCGGCGGTCGCAGCACGCTCGGCCGCGGCGAGGCCGGCTGGACCGGCGCCCACGATGACGAGATCGGCCGTGAGGACCTCGACCGGGGACGGCCCAGGCGGCCGCGTGCCTTCGGCGAGCCGCCCCTCCCCCTCGCGGCGCACATCCATCCCCGCGGCGACGGGGGCCATGCAGGCACGGACCCCGCGACGCCCATCGACTGTCACGAGGCAGTCGTGGCATATGCCCATGCCGCAGTAGAGACCCCGCGCTGCCCCACTTCGGCGACGGCCGAGGACCGTTTCACCAGCCGCGGTGAGCGCTGCCCCAATGCTGTCGCCCGGCGCGGCGACAACCTCGCGGCCATCGAAGCGAAACCGAACCTCTGCCACTCAGGCCGCGGTCTTGGGAAGAAGCCCCACGGCTGCGAGCGCTGCCTTGACCTCCGCCATCTCGGTCTCGGGCAATGGCAGGCGAGGCGGACGGGGCCCACCGACAGAGTGGCCGATCAGGTTGAGCGCGGCCTTTGAGCCAGAGACATACCGCTGCCCGCCCACAAGCCGAATGATGGGCAGGATCTCGCGGTAAAGCGCGCGCGCCGCATCGTAATCCGCCCTGTCGGCCGTGAGGGAAAACAGCCGCGCGCACGGCCCGGGCAGGATGTTGGAGCCGACAGCGACCCAGCCCGCGGCGCCGGCCACGAAGGACTCAAATCCCATGATGCCGCCAAAGACGGTCATCCGCCCCTCGCAGAGCTCCAGAATGTCCCGCACCCGCGTCACGTCCATGGTCGACTCCTTAATGTAATCGATCCGTGGGAGCGTCGACAGCGTTGCAACCAGCGGCGGCGTGAGGTCCACATTCGCGGTCGCCGGGTTGTTGTAGATCATCACCGGGCGCGTCGCCGCCTCACCAATGCGCGAGAAATGGTGGATCAGCTCCGCCTCGGTCGGCGTCGAGTAGAAGGGGGGGATGATCATCGTGCCGTCGGCGCCGAGCGCCTCGGCCATCGCGACATTGGCGATCACGTCATCGGTGCTCTCGGCGCCCGCGCCGACGAGGACCGGCACACGCCCACCGACTGTGTCGATCACGGTTGCCGCCACGTCCCGACGTTCCTCCGCCGTCAGGGACAGGAACTCACCCGTCGAGCCGAGCGGGATCAGCCCGTGGATGCCCTCCTGCACCTGCCAGTCCGTAAAGCGGGCCAGGGCGTCGAGGTCGAGGCGCCCCGCCGCGTCGAAGGCCGTGACCGTGACGGTGAACGTGCCGCGAAAGCGGGTGGTCATCGACAGACCTCCGGTAGTGTCAGCAGCCTGAGCGGTGTGTCGCGAAGGAGGCGACTGATCAG
>JBCCWM010000061.1:0-15316 GCA_039193505.1 Pseudomonadota bacterium
GGCGGCGGCCGCCCCCACAACAAGGTGCAGGGCGGCAAGTCCGCCGAATATCGATCGGAACATATGATCCTCCGTCGGTATGGTCGGGTCGCATATTCGCATTTCCCGAGATGATGCCTCGAGTCGTAGCCCCTCCGCCGCGGATGCGCTAGCGTACATGGGGATACAGATCTCAGTCTTGTGATGTTTTTTGCGTTCCGATATGCCCGCTGAGTTCGCGTTGAGCACCCAATTAAGATCAAGAGGCGGCCCTTTGATCCACGAACTCCACCATCGCGATTTGCCGCCGGATCTGGATCTCGGTAAAGTTGTGGCTGTCGACTGCGAGGCAATGGGGCTGCAGACGCATCGTGATCGTTTGTGCGTGGTCCAGCTCTCGTCAGGCGATGGCAAAGCGCATCTTGTCCAGGTCGAGCGGGGTCAGAGCGAGGCGCCGAACCTCGGACGCCTCCTCGCCGATCCCGAGCGGCTGAAGCTGTTTCACTACGGCCGGTTTGACATCGCGCTCCTCGCGCATCAGTTGGGCGTCGTCACAGCACCGGTCTACTGCACCAAGATCGCGTCGAAGCTCTCGCGGACATACACGGACCGGCATGGCTTGAAACACTTGTTGTCCGAGCTTCTCGGCATCGACATCTCCAAGCAGCAGCAGAGCTCCGATTGGGGGGCGCCGCGCCTCTCAGAGGCGCAGATTGAGTATGCGGCCTCCGACGTTCTGCATCTCCACGCCCTGAAAGGACGGCTCGACGAGATGTTGGAGCGGGAAGGGCGGTCCGACCTCGCGCGGCAATGTTTCGCCTTTTTGCCCGATCGAGCGCGTCTCGACCTCGCCGGTTGGGCGGAGGTTGATGTATTTGCACACTGATATGGCAGACACAGCGCACACCCTTGAGCTCGAGAGCGACCGGATTGTCGCGACCGGCGTTCGTGTGCTGAGGACAGAGGGCAACGCGATCCTCGATCTGGCCAATGCGCTCGACACGCGGTTTGCAGCGGCGGTCTCGCGGATCCTGGCACTCAAGGGTCGTGTGATTGTCAGCGGCATGGGCAAGTCGGGACATGTCGGGCGCAAAGTCGCGGCGACGCTCGCATCGACCGGCACGCCTGCGCATTTCGTCCATCCCGGTGAGGCGAGCCACGGCGATCTTGGCATGATCACCGCCGATGACCTGGTCCTCCTCCTCTCGAATTCGGGCGAGACGCCGGAGCTTGCCGACATCATCGCCTATACCGAGACGCGTGGGATCCCCCTCATCGGAGTGGCCGGACGGGCGGAGAGCACGCTTCTCAAGAAGTCCGACATCGCGATCCTCCTGCCGCCTGTCCCCGAGGCCTGTCCGAACGGCCTGGCGCCCACCACGTCGACGACCATGACGCTCGCCTTCGGCGATGCGCTTGCGGTGGCGCTGATGACGGAGCGGGGCTTTACGCCGGAGAACTACCGCTCCTTCCATCCCGGAGGGCGGCTCGGTGCGATGCTCTCGATTGTGGCGGATCTTATGCACACGGGCGATGAGGTCCCGCTGATCGATCTCGACATGGCGATGAGCGAGGCGCTGATTGTCATGACCTCGAAGGGCTTTGGCGTTGCGGGCGTCGTCGACGAGACCGGACGTCTCCGCGGCGTGATCACCGACGGGGACCTCAGACGGAACATGCCCGGCATCACAGCAAGGACGGCGCGCGAAGTGATGACGCCCTCACCGCGGACAATCTCGTCATCTGTGCGGGCGTCCGAAGCGCTGCGGGTGATGAACACCGGCACGCCGAAGATCACCAGCCTCTTTGTGGTCGACGGGATCGGCCGACCCGAGGGCATCCTCCACGTTCACGACTGCCTGCGGGCCGGCGTCGTCTGACATGGCCCGTCGGCGCTCCGTCGACCGTCACACACGCGTTGTCTCGGCTCTGAAGTTTGGTCTGCCGCTCGCGGGCCTCGCGCTCTTCGCGTCGGTTGTGCTGCTGTCGCTCCGGCCCGAGCCGCCGAGCGCGCTCACCTTCTCCGCCGCCGATCTCGAGGCGATGGGCTCGGGCCTTATGGTCACGCGCCCCCGCTTTTCGGGCGCCAGCCTCGACGGCGACCTCTACGACTTCGAGGCGGCCACCGTGGTGCCGACCGACGCCGAGCTGGTGCGGGCGGAAATCGAGAAGATCAGCGGTGCCATACGGTTCGCCGACGGTCTCGTCGTCAATCTGACGGCCCCCGACGCAGCGGTCGATCTTATCTCAGAGACGATCTTCTTCGACGACGGGCTCGTCATTTCGACCTCGAGCACCATCGAGGCGGCGGCGGCGCGCGCGAATCTCGACCTCCGCGCCGGCGTGCTCACCGCAGAGGGAGGTGTCTCGGCAAGCGGCACTCTGGGCACAATCGTGGCAGAACGGTTGCGTGTGGAGACAGTTGAGGAGGGCAATGTCGAAGCATTCACCGAAGGTGCCACCCTTGTGTTTACCGGCGGTGTCGAGCTGCGCTATGTCGAGCCGCAGATCGAGTGAGGGAACAAGGCCGATGGGGAGAGTGCTGCGGCTGTTGGTGGCGATGTGCGCGTTTTGCGCTCCGGCGGCCGCGCAGGTCGACTTGGCTTTCGGCGGCATCGCCCACGACACGAGCCTTCCGGTCGAAATCTCGGCCGACAGCCTCGCCGTCGATCAGAGCGCGCAAACAGCGGTTTTTGAAGGCAATGTGATTGTCGGCCAAGGCACGCTCCGCCTCGCGGCCGCGCGGATCGACGTGACTTATTCCGACGGCAACACCACGGGACGGATCGAGCGACTGGAGGCCATCGGCACGGTCACTCTGACCAATGGCGCGGAGGCCGCGGAGGCCGAGCGTGCGATCTACACGGTCGGCGACGGCAATGTCGTCATGGAGGGCGATGTCCTCCTCACCCAGGGCCAGAACGCCATTTCGGGTGAGCTGCTGCGGATCGACCTCGACGCGGGCCGCGCCGTCATGGAGGGCCGCGTGCGCACCATTTTCCAACCGGATGCAGCCCAATGAGCCCGCAATTCGAAGTGACGGAGGGGACGGGCGGCCTCACGGTCCAAAACCTCGGCAAAAGCTACAAGAAGCGCCGCGTCCTGCGTGACGTGTCGCTGAAGCTCCAACGGGGCGAGGTCGTGGCGCTCCTTGGCCCGAACGGTGCCGGGAAGACCACGTGTTTTTATGCTGTCGCGGGCCTCGTGACGCCCGAAGAGGGCGAGGTGACGGTCGACGGCCAGGACGTGACGCTCCTGCCGATGTACCGCCGCGCGAAGCTCGGCATCGGGTATCTGCCGCAGGAGGCGTCGATTTTCCGCGGGCTCTCGGTTGAGGGCAACATTCGCGCCGTCCTCGAGCTCCATGTCACCGACCCGACGGAGCGGACGAACCGCCTCGACGAGCTGTTGGCCGAGTTCTCGATCACGCATCTTCGCCGCGCGCCGGCGCTTGCGCTCTCGGGCGGTGAGCGGCGCCGGGTCGAGATCGCGCGCTGCCTCGCGGCGGAGCCAAAATATGTCCTCCTCGATGAGCCCTTCGCCGGCGTCGATCCAATTGCCGTCGGTGAAATCCGGAGCCTGACGGCACAGCTCAAGGAGCGGGGCATCGGTGTCCTGATCACCGATCACAACGTTCGCGAGACGCTTGGCATCGTCGACCGCGCCTACATCCTCCATGACGGGACGATCCTGATGTCTGGGACGCCCGATGACGTCGTGGCCGACGAAAACGTCCGCCGCGTTTACCTCGGGGAGCGGTTCCGGATCTGAGGAAGGCCGTTGCGGAGGACCGCTCGGCTGGCGTACCCTCTCTGGACGGTCGCAGACGCCCGGGGAGCTGGTCCGCTGTGAGACCCAACCCGATGCGAGACGACCGGGCGCGTTCGCGGAGCCCTTGGCGCCGCCCGGACGCAATAAGAAGAGCAAGGGAGAGCCATGCGCATTCAAGTCAATGGCAAACAGATCGACGTGGGTGACGCGCTCCGCACTCATGTCACAACCCGCCTGAGTGAGGTCGTCGATAAGTTCGCCATCCCGCCAGTTGAGGCGCAGGTCACCTTCTCCCGCGATGCGCATCAATTCGTCGCTGACACATCCGTCCACCTCGCCAGTGGCTTCACCGTTCAGGCCAAGGGCCGCGCCACCGATATCTATGACGGCTTCGAGGCCGCCGCGGCGCGGATGGAAAAGCAGCTCCGCCGCTACAAACGCCGTCTAAAGGACCACCACCACAAGCGCTCCGAGCCCATTGATGCCATCGGAGCGCCATCCTATATCCTCGAAGCTGAGGCTGATGAGGCGGAGGAACCCGCGAGCCTCGATCCCCTGATCATCGCGGAGATGGAGACGAAAGTGCACTCGCTCTCGGTTGGTGAGGCAGTGATGCAGATGGAATTGGCGGGCGCGCCGCTCGTTGTGTTCCGCAACGAGTCGCATGGTGGCGTGAACGTCGTCTATCGGCGCGAGGACGGGAACATCGGTTGGGTCGATCCCCGCAACAGCATGTCTTGAAGCCGGCATCTCTGGGCCGTGTGGCCTTTGGAGGACGACGATGGAACTGACGGAAATCTTGGAGCAGCGGGGCGTGAGCGCCGCGGTGAAGGTCCAAAGCAAGAAGCGGCTGTTGCAGGAGATTGCGGCGATCGCCAAGAGCCGGCTCGGCCTGGATGAGCAGAGCGTGCACACGGCCCTTCTCGAGCGGGAAACCTTGGGCCCGACGGGCGTCGGCTACGGCGTCGCCCTCCCGCACGCCCGCATCGAGGGCCTTGAGAAGGTCCACGGTCTGTTCCTGCATCTCGAAACCCCGGTCGATTTCGAATCCGTCGACCGCCGGCCGGTCGATCTGATCTTCGTCCTCCTCGCGCCGGTCGATGCCGGTGCGGACCACCTCAAGGCACTTGCCCGGGTCAGTCGGATCCTGCGCTCGGACGCAGTCTGCGCCAAGCTCCGCTCCACCGCGGATCCGGCGGCGCTCTTTGCGATTTTGGCCGACACCGACGCGATCCAAGCCGCCTAGGAGGCGCCACCCTGCAGGCTGAGGCATGCCTCCAGCCGGTCGCGGTCGTCCAAGACCACGCCGGCTGCGTCGAGTTCTCCAAGGAATGCGCCAAACCCATCGGGCAGGCGCGGTGGCTCCCGCCAAAGGGCGCGGATGTCGAGCCCGGGTGGCAGTTTCCGTTGGCATGCGGCTGCAGCGCGCTCCGGCTCGAGGATCAGATCGGCGATCCGCAGCACCTCACGGTCCGCTTTGACGTTGTCCGCAAAGAGTGACCATCCACGACGCTCGGCATCGCGGAGGGCGAGCGTGTACTGAATGGCCGCTTGTCCGCTGGTCGTCCGGCTCTGCCGAAAGGCATCCAGAAGCCAGGCGTTGTCGACCAGGAAGATCTGCGCGTCGGGATCGCTCTGGATCCGCTTGTCGATGGCTGTGCGTCGTCCAAAACGATGCTGGAAGCCCTGGCTGCGCGCGCGTCGGTTCCAGAGCAGGTTCACGAGAAACTGCTCTGGCCGGTAGTCGCGCATCGCTGTGTTGTCGGTCAGGTTTCCGTCGGTCGCCGCCACCTTGCCGTTGAGCTCCACCCCGTCGGGTGCAAAGAGATGGCCGTGCATGTCAAACCCAACAGGCGCCCCGAGATGCGCGAGACGCTCGGCGAAATTCGGGATGACCGTGTCAAACCCATCAAAGACGTAGTAGGATCTTGCAGCTTCCGGGATCTCGGCATGCCAGGGGCTCGGGAACCGATGCTGAGCGATCAATCCGAGCCGCCCCATCGTGCGGATGTTCGCCGCCCGTCGGAGCGCATGCTGCAGCGGCCTTCGATCGCGTGGAGGCTCCGGCGTCCAGGTCTCGGGATCGAGCAACTCCGTGTAGAGATGATCCGCCCCGGGCCAGATCTTGCGCGCAAAATAGCCCCGCGCGCCCATCAGAAGCTCAAGGTGGTCGCTGTGAAACACATAAGGTTTGCCGAGCGGATCGAACTCGATGGTCGTGAGGCTCCGCCCCACGATGCGCCGACTGTGCTTTCGGGCAAGGGTCTGGAAAAAGCTCTCATCCGGGATCCAGACCAGGCGAAAGAAGCTCTTGTAGCGCTCAAGCTCCGGGTCCTCGAGAATGTAGCGCAACGTCCAACGCGACAGCGTCCACCACTGCGAGCCGAGATAGGGGCGGAGGCCGTCCGGCATCGAGCGGCGGACCTTGTAGCGACGCTGGAGCTCGACGGCGCGGTCGAAGAGACCGCGCTGACGCCGCCACGAGAACGGGTGAAAGAGCGTAAAGCGCTCATCCGAGAGGCCGTCCTTCACCCATCCGTCCCGACGGATGTCCACCGCTTCGATGAAATCCGTGTCAGGATAACGCGCGAGCAATCGCTGAAGCGCTTTGATCGGCCGAACCGGAAGACAGCTTCCGGACAGAAGTGTGACGTGGCTGACCTCGGGCCACTGCGCGAAGACGGTCTCGACGCCGGACAGAGTGGCGTCGACAAGGCTGAACCGGCCCCACTCGCAGGCGTGCCGCTCGGCGAAGATGATCCGCGGCTCTCCCGCCACCTCGGCCTTCAGCGCCTCAAAGGCCCGGGCGCTCGTGTTCGCGTCCACATGGATCGCCACCGGGCAGCCTTGCGCCGCAAGAAACCGCGCCAGAGCGGCTGTCCGGTGCAGATCGGCATGGGCGAGGATCACGAAGCCGATCAAAGCCAGCCCCCGGTCGAGATCAACCCGAGCTCCTCAAGCTGCCGCCACCCCTCGTATTTCGTCGAGGCAGGCGTCCAGAGGCCCGAGGCCTCCTTCAGCTTGTTCTGGTAGGCCTTGTACTCTCGGCTTCCGGCATAGTGCTCCCCCCGCTCCAACTCTTCCTTCGCCTTTTCAGCGAATGTGGCCAGGAACTTAGCGTGGAGAAGGACGCCGCAGGTCCGCTCGCCGCCCCATTCGTCATAGACCCGGTTGAGGCCGCGCGGCAGGATCGTGTGGGTGGAGGAGATGAAGACCTGGCCGCGCTTCCAGCGCACCAGGGGAATCTTGTTCAACGCCGGCGCGTGCTCAGGCTCGCTGGCCATAAAGACCCGTTGGCGCGGTCCGCCTTGGATCCAGAGGTTGTCGTAGCCGTAGTTGGGCGCGAACACGTAGTTCCCGGCGTCGAAATAGTTGAGTGTCGCAAAGGGGTCTTCGCCCGGGCTGTACTCAACATCCTCAATCGGATCGCGGGAGTACATGTCGAGGAGCATCGCCGACATGGCCCGCTTTGAGTTTGCATCCAGCCAGTCGGTCAAGGCGCCGAGCGGGCGCACATCCATATGCGGATAGACCAGGAACTCATCGACATCGACAACCAACACCCAGTGACCGTCCGCGTGGCGCGACTTCAAGGCGTTCAGCCAATCGACACCGAAGGTCGAGGCCTTGTAGCTCGCCGATGTGGTCCAAACGGAGGTGTCGGCCTGGTCGGCCAGATACTCCCGAGTTCCGTCGTCGCTGTCGTTGTCAACAAAGAGAAAGTGGCCGATCCCAAGCCTGCGGTAGTATTTCAGGAAGTAGGCCAGCCGAGGGTGCTCGTTGCGGACGGTCGAGAAGATGAGAAGCGCGTCGCGCTTGATGTCCGCTGTTCGGTCGACGACGGGGGTGAGCTCACGGCCCTTGCGGCGCGCACGCAAGAGCCACTTGGCGCGCTCGAGCCCCAACTTCGCATTGCTCCTCAGCCCCATACTGGTGGCCAGATCCCATTACTTTGTGTCGAGGCCGAGCGCGGCGCCGATCTGAGCGAAATGCGCGTCCCAACTCGGCAACTCTGCCATGCCGGTATCACGCTGCTCCCCATGCACGCTGCCTGACGATAGGTCAAGAATCGCGCGCCTCCAGGCTGGCCCATCCGTCGGGTCGAGGAGCGTGACATGGCGGTCCGCAATCTCGCGAAACGGCGGGATGTCGGAGGCGAGCACAGGCAGCCCGAGCGCGCGCGCCTCAAGGAGGGGAAGTCCAAATCCCTCAACAAATGACGGGAAGAGGAGCGCGCGCGCCCGCGCGAGCCGGTGTGTCAGGGCGGCATCATCGAGAAAGCCATGCTGAAACACGGTCTGCCCCACAAAGGGCGCGCGGGACAAAATGTCTAAAACTTGCTCGTTCTCCCACCCGACGCGGCCGATGATGTGGAGATGCGGCGGCGGGGGCGGCGGGGCGTCGTGGAACTGGCGCCAGATCGACAGCGGCAGCAGGTGGTTCTTTCGGGGCTCGATCGTGCCGAGCATGACAAACTCTGCGACGTCGCTCGCCGACCTCGCAATCGGCGGCGAGGGTGTCAGGCCGAGATGCGCCGTAACCCCCGTTCGCTCGATCCCCCAGGCCTTCAGGCGCGCTGCAGCGCGCTCCGCGGTGTAGGCCGAGTTGTAGATCAAGAGATCGCTGCCCTCGCCCGCGGCCCGCAGGTTGCGGGCAAAGCGCGCGACAGTGTCCGGACGTGTGTACTCCGGGTAGTCGAGCGGGATCACGTCGTGGATCAGCGTCGCAACCGGCGCGGCTTCGGACTTGCGGAGCGCGCCATAGACCTCCGCGCGTTGGTTGGAGTGACCGACATTGAGCGCGATGCACCCGGCCGGTAGGTGCCTCGACAGGCCATCAAGGCGACTGCCCGGGAGCCAGGCGCGCGCGCGGCGCCGCGCCGTCGCCTCCGCCCGCCGCCGCCCCGGATCGCGCCAGAATGCGGCCTGGCTGAGCAGGTCGTGGGCCAGCGCCCCCTCAAGGAGCGCCGTCATTCCCTCTTCATCGAGGAGGACGTGGCCCCCGGGCACGCGGGCCAGGAAGTGAGACAGCTCCGGGCGGGCGAGCGCCCAGTCGATATAGGCCCGCTCGACCCGATCGACGCCCGTCGGCTCTCCAGCGCCAAGGCGCGAGAGCGTGCGGGAGATGTCGACGAGAATGCCGGCCGGCCGGGCGCCCTCAGCCACCCGCTCTTACTGAGCGGCGCGCTTCTGAGCGACGAAATCGGTGAGGAATGCCTCGAACTCTTCGCGGAGATCGGCTCGCTGGAGACCGAACGCGACGGTGGCCTGCAAGAAGCCGGCCTTCGAGCCGCAATCGTAGCGCTCGCCCCCGAAGCGAAAGCCATAAACACCGTCCTCTCCCCGGATCTCATCGGCGATCGCATCGGTCAGCTGGATCTCTCCGCCGGCGCCGCGTTTGCCTTGGGAGAGGTTCATGAGGACGCGCGGAGACAGAATGTACCGCCCGATCACGGCAAGGTTCGAGGGCGCCTTCTCCATCGGTGGTTTCTCAATCATGCCGTGCACTCTGACGATCCGGCCACCCTCTCCACCGGTGTCCAGAATGCCGTAGGAGGACACCTTGTCGTCAGGCACTTCCATCGCCGCAACCATGTTGCCACCGGTCTCGGCATAGGCGTCGACCATTTGCTTGAGACACCCGACATCGGACTGGATCACGTCATCGGGCAGGATCACAGCGAAGGGCTCGTCGCCGATCAGGCGCCTGGCACAGGCGACCGCGTGACCGAGGCCCAGCGCTTCGTGCTGGCGGACATAGGCGATTGCACCCGACGGCATGTTGGTTGAGTTCAGGATCTCGAGCAGCCCCCCTTTCTGCTTTTCCTTGAGCGATTTCTCGAGTTCCGGCGCGCGGTCAAAATAGTCCTCCAGTGCCGACTTGCCCCTCGAAGTGACAAAGATAAACTCTTCAATTCCGGCTTCCCGGGCCTCGTCGATTGCATACTGAATAAGCGGGCGGTCAACGAGCGACATGATCTCTTTGGGGATCGACTTGGTCGCAGGCAGGAACCGGGTGCCGAGCCCTGCCACCGGGAAGACTGCCTTTAGAACCTTCTGTGCCATATGCTCGATCGCTTTCCGTGTTCTCCGAGTGGACGGACAGCAGTCCGGCGCCGGGACGCCCGCACCCTCTCGCGGTCCTGTTTTGCGCCACTTAGCGCGACTTGGGACGCCCCCGCAACTGTCGCAGTTGCGCGGATGTGAGGATCGGCTCAAGCCCGCGCTGAGCGGAGACACGTTGGATTTCAGCCTCGATTCGCGCCTTTGCGGATGCTGGAGGCCGCGGCTGATCTCGCTCGGAGAGCCCCAGGAGACCGACCCGGTGGCGCCAAAAGCCATGATCGGTGAAATGCACGTGGAGGTTGCGATGCGTCGCTTCAACCTCGATCAAGGTGACCTCCTGGCCGGCTTCGGCTGCGCGCCTCGCGGCGGTCCGCCCTTTGGCACGACCTTGCATCGGGCCGGTCACGACCAGCTCGCGCCCGCCGGTGGAGACGGGGACGCGCGCAAACTCTGCCGATGGCGGGTCGATCCGGACCAGACGCTCCACTCTGGCAGCGCCTTCCTCAAAGCCCGCATCGAGCGAGTGGAGAAGGGTCTTCAGCGCCGCCACATCGATCAAGCCCTTCAGATAGAGTTGGTCGAGCCGCCGACGCTGATGGCGGCGCACGCGATTTCGGTGTCCGGCGAGATCTGCCTCTCCCGCATGCGTCCGGCAGAAAACGACCTCGCTCGCCCCGATCTCAAAGAGCGACTTGGGCACGCGGTTGCGCGTCCGGTGCGGGCCCTCGGCGTAGCCGTGATGAACCTCTGCAGTCGGCACGATCGCGGAGGACCAGCCGGCACGGGCGAGGCGCATGTTGACGTCGGCCTCGTCATGATAAAACCGATAGGCTTCGTTGAAGCCGCCGATCTCGGCGAGCGCGCTCCGCCGAAAAGCGGAGTTTGTGCCCACCGTCTTCAGGCAGCGTTGCGTGTCGGGAGGGAAGATCCGTGGACAACTGCATGCCTCCGTCCCACGGTGATCGCGCCCCCACCGGTCCAGGTGGATCGTCTGCCACTGGAAGCTGACACCGTTGCGCCCGCGCACATACCCGCCCGCGGCGCCCACCTCCGGATCGGAGAACGGGGCCGACAGCGCCTCGAGCCAGCCAAACTCGGGCACGCTGTCATCGTCGCAAAAGGCGACAATGTCGCCTGCGGCGGCGCGGATGCCCTGATTGCGGGCGGCGGAGATGTTGGCCTCGCGGAACGGGATCCAGCGGATCGGCAAGGACGAGCTTGGCCGGTCCTCCGGATCGAGGTTCGAGACGACGATGATCTCAAAGTTCGGATGACGCTGATACTCAAGCCCTTTGAGAAGGAGGGCCAGCGTACGCACTCGGTCGTGATTGACGACAACAAGGCTGACCGGTGTCGTCATTCCATACCCTGTTCGGCCAGGATCCGCTCGATCCGGGACACATCCACAGGGTTGTTCAGCTCCCAGAACGGATGCGCCGGGGGCGCGACCTCAATGCAGTGGACGGCGTGGCCATTCTCGAGGAAGCGGAGTTGCTCGAGCCCTTCCCACGCCTCGAGCGGGCCGGGCGTCAGGGCCGGATACCGGCGCAGCGCGGCCGGGCGAAACGCATAGACGCCGGCATGGTGGAACACAGGGATCGTCTCGTCCGGTCCGAGCGGTCGGCCGGTGTAGGGGATGACCTCCTTGGAAAAGTAGAGCGCGCAACCAGTTGCGTCGAAGACCGCCGTGGTGGCGCCGACGCGCCCGGCGGCGCGATCCTCAAGAAACCCGACAAGGGCCGCAGCGTCACAGCGAAGGACCGGCGTTGCGACTTCGATCTCGGGCCGGGCGGCCATAGCATCGATCAGCCCAGAGACGAAGGTGGGCGGCGTCAGCGGGGCGTCGCCCTGTAGATTGACGATGATCTCGGCCGGATCCCGCAACGCGTCGAGGGCCGCAGCGCATCGCGCCGTCCCGTTCTCGGCCTCGGGCGGTGTCATCACAACCTCTGCCCCGAACGCCTCGGCCTCCGCGCGGATCCGCGCGTCATCCGTGGCGACGACCACGCGGACCTCCGGCCCGACGGCGATCGCCGCGCGCCAAGTCCGCTCGATCAGCGACCGGGAGGTGCCGCTCGCGCCGCGAAGGGGCGCAAGCGGCTTGCCGGGAAACCGGCTCGACGCGTAGCGCGCCGGGATGAGGATCAGGACCCGCACATCCGCCTCATGCCGGCGCAAGCGCCACGCCCGGCGCGTGGGCGATGAAGAACGGGTTGGCGAACCCCGCCTTGCCATAGCTGAGGGGCGTGTGGTCGTCGAAGCGTACGACATGCCCCCCCGCGCCCCGGAGCACCGCATCGCCGGCGGCCGTGTCCCACTCCATGGTTCGGCCGAGGCGCGGATAAAGATCGGCCTCCCCGGTTGCCACAAGACAGAACTTGAGCGAGGAGCCGGCCGACGTCGACGACGCAACCTGGTACTTTGAGATGTAGTCATCCGTTGCCGCATCCCGATGCGACTTCGACGCGACGACCACCAGAGCCGACGGGTCGGGGGCGTTGACGCGGATCGGAGTGAGGGCGCCGGGCGCGCCTGGATCGAATGGTCCGGTCTCCTCGACAGCCTGGCCGTCGGCGTCGGTGTAGAACAGGCGCCCCCTTGCCGGCGCGTAGACGACGCCGCGCACAGGGACACCGTCCTCGACGAGGGCGATGTTGACCGTGAAATCCCCCCGGCGCTGCACGAACTCCTTCGTGCCGTCGAGCGGATCGACAATCAGAAACCGCGGCGCAGTGAGGTCGTGGCTCTCCGCCCGCTCCTCCGTGACCACGGGGATCTCGGGGAATGCCGCCGTCAGCCCCTTGTGGATCACCTCATCGGCCGCCATATCCGCGTCTGTGACGGGGCTCTGGTCCCCCTTGACCCGCACGTCGAAGTCATCGCTCTCATAGATGCGCATGATCTCGTCCCCGGCCGCGAGCGCCAGGCGGCGCAGTTCAGAAATCAAATCGGGGTCCATCGGCACGCTCCTCTGCGGTCTGCGGCGGCGTTTTAGCCCGATGTTGCGGGAATTTGCAGCGGAAAATCAGACAGGCTAAAGATCAGCGCGAGAGGAGAAACGCATGACGGCCACCGCGCCCAAACGCTCGCTCATTCTGGGCGCCTTCGCCTTCATCGAGCTCCTTTTCTATTGCGTCGTCCGCGAAGTGCGCAACGAGAGCGGCGGCCACCCGATCCTCGGCATCCTCGCCGCAATCGCACGCATACTGATGATGGTGTTCGTTTTTTACCTCGCCTTCGCCATTGCGGGGTTTCGGAGCGCCGTTATCCGCGGCGACATCGTCCTCTATCTCCTGAGCGGATTTTTGCTTTTCTTTCTGCACAACGCAGGCGTCAGCAAAGTCCTTGGCGGCAACAGCTTCACCGGCAACCTGCAGCAACACGCGCCGATGAAGCCAATTCTTGCCATCGCGGCTGCGACGCTCGGCGCGCTCTATCTGCACATCCTTGCGTTCCTGATCATCCTCGGTGTGCTCTTCCTCGCCCAAGGGCAGGTCGGGATCCACGATCCCGCCGGCCTCCTCCTGCCGTTCTTCCTGGCCTGGGCGAGCGGCGTGGTGATCGGCCTCGTGCTCATGTCGCTGAAGCCGTTCGTGCCGAAACTCGTGCAGATGGTGTCGACCTTCTACCAGCGCGCCAACATGGTCACGAGCGGCAAGTTCTTCGTGGCCAACCAGCTTCCCGCCTCCTGGCTGCCGTTCTTTGCGTGGAACCCGCTCTTCCATTGCATCGACCAGATGCGGGGCGCGATGTTCGTGAACTACTTTCCGAACACCACGACCATCATGTATCCGCTCTACCTGGTGGCCGGCGGCATCGTCCTCGGCATGATGATCGAGTTCTGGCTCCGCAACACGGTTGGACGCTCCACCGGAAAGGCCCGTGGCTGAGGTCAGCCGATCTCCCGCACATCCGTCAGCCGACCGGTGATCGCGGCGGCGGCGGCCATGGCGGGGCTCATCAAATGCGTGCGGCCACCGCGGCCCTGCCGCCCCTCGAAATTGCGGTTCGAGGTGGAGGCGCAGCGCTCCCCGGGGGCAAGCTGATCGGGGTTCATGCCGAGACACATCGAGCAGCCGGCCATGCGCCAGTCGAACCCCGCTTCGATCAGCTTGTCCGCAATGCCCTCTTGCTCGGCCTGGGCGCGGACGAGGCCGGAGCCCGGGACGATCATGGCGCGGAGCCCGTCCTTGACCTTCCGCCCCTCCATGATCCGGGCCACCTCGCGGAGGTCCTCGATCCGGCCGTTGGTGCAGGACCCGATAAAGACCGTGTCGATCGTGACGTCCTGAAGGCGCTGGCCCGGGGTCAGACCCATATACTCGAGCGAGCGGCGCGCCGCAGCGACTTTGCCGCCCGAAAAGACCTCGGGATCGGGCACGGCTTCGGTGATTGGCAGCACATCCTCCGGGCTCGTGCCCCAAGTGACGACCGGGGCGATCTCGGCGGCGTCGAGGACGATTTCCTTGTCCCAATGCGCCCCGGGGTCGGAGTGGAGCGTCCGCCAGTGGCCGACCGCCATCTCCCACTGACCCGCTTTGGGCGCCCGCGGCCGGCCCTGGAGATAGGTGAACGTCGTCTCGTCCGGCGCGATCAGGCCCGCGCGCGCGCCACCTTCAATCGCCATGTTGCAGACCGTCATCCGGCCTTCCATCGACAGGGCGCGAATCGCCTCGCCCATATACTCGATAACATGGCCGTTGCCCCCGGCCGTCCCGGTCTCGCCGATGATAGACAGCGTGATGTCCTTCGCCGTGACACCGGGGGGCAGGGTGCCGCGCACCTCCACCTTCATGTTCTTCGATTTCTTCTGGATCAGCGTCTGGGTCGCCAGCACATGCTCGACCTCCGACGTGCCGATGCCATGCGCGAGCGCGCCGAAGGCGCCATGGGTCGCCGTGTGACTGTCGCCGCAGACAATGGTCATGCCCGGCAAGGTCAGCCCCTGCTCCGGCCCGATGATGTGGACGATCCCCTGGCGGATGTCGTCGACATCGAACATCTCCACGCCGAAATCCTTTGCGTTCTGGCGCAGGGCCTCGACTTGGATCCGAGATTGCTCGTCCCGGATCCCCTCGAGCCGGGTCGGATCGGTCGGCACGTTGTGATCGGGCACGGCGAGCGTCTTTTTTGGCGCGCGAACCTCACGGCCGGTGAGGCGGAGCCCCTCGAAGGCTTGAGGGCTTGTCACCTCGTGGACGAGATGGCGGTCGATGTAGAGGAGGCCGGTGCCGTCCGGCTCCTCATCGATCAGATGAGCGTCCCAGATTTTGTCGTAGAGCGTTTGGGGGTCAGACATGGCGATTTCCTGGCTTGCGTTGATGTGGCGATGGAGCAGCGCTCAATCGCCCGCAGCGCTGGAGAACAGCATACCGAAGAAGCGCCAGGGCAGGCGCGCCCGGTCGTCTATATCAAACACACCTCGCATGACGTCCTGATACGCGCTGCCGGCAGGCTCGGCAAGATCTGGCCGGCGCCACAGATCCCTCGGATCTGGTTGA
>JBCCWM010000062.1:0-15315 GCA_039193505.1 Pseudomonadota bacterium
CCCGACCGCGTTGACACCCGGCTTCGCGGCGCTCTCGCTTCTCGGCGGCTCAGCGTCGAGCAGCACCGCGACGATCAACCTCCTTCTGTCCAACACCTAGACCGACGACCGCATCAGGTGCGCCGACGTTGCCGCGGCGCCTCCGGCGCTGGCTCTCGTCCGAGGCAGAGGCCAAGCTCCTTAAAGGAGGCCGCCGGTCCAGCGCTCGACGCACCGAACAGAGCGTCGAGTTTCGGCCAAGCGGCGATCGCAGCATCGATCTCGGGATCCGATCCGGCCGCATAGAGGCCTGCCTGGATCATGGGTGCCGCTGTCTCGTACGTGCCAACACGCCGACGGGCATCCTCAATCAGCGCGTTCTCCTCCGGCGTAGCCGCATCCGGGAGAGACCGCGAGACGCTCCTGCGGACGTCAATGGCCGGAAACCGCCCACGCTCCGCGATGTCACGCGAGAGAATTATGTGACCGTCGAGGAGGCCGCGGGTCATGTCCGCCACGGGCTCCTCCATGTCGGACCCCGCGACCAGGACGGTGAAAATTCCCGTGATGGCACCGCCGCCCTGCAAACCGGGGCCTGCCCGCTCCGCAAAGCTGGCAATGGTGTTTGAGGTCGACGGCGGAAACGCTCTTAGAGACGGCGCCTCACCAGCGGTCAACGCAACCTCGCGATGCGCCTCCGCGAAGCGCGTGATCGAATCCGCGAGAAACAGCACGTGGCGCCCCTGGTCCCGAAAGTGCTCCGCAATTGCCATCGCAGTCCAGGCCGCGCGCCGCTTGAGGAGCGGCGACTGGTCGGAGGTCGCCGTGACAACCACTGAGCGCGCCATGCCCTCGGGCCCGAGCACGCGGTCCGTGAAGTGGCGGAGCTCCCGCCCCCGTTCGCCGATCAGCGCGAACACGACGACATCCGCCGCAACACCCCGCGCAAGGCGCGCAAGAAGGGAGGACTTGCCCACCCCGGAGCCCGCGAAAATCCCGATGCGCTGGCCCTTCACCAGGGGCAGGACCGTGTCGAGCGCCGCAAGCCCAGTTGCCACACGCTCCCCAAGGGGGGCTCGACCCGCAGCCTGGGGCGGCGGGGCTTTGATGTCGACCTCGTCGAGCCCGCGGACGAGCGGGCGCCCGTCAAGGGGCGCACCAAACGCATCGAGGATCCGACCAATCCACCCATCATGCGGTCGTGGCCCGCGAAGAGGGCGGAGCCGCACCACGTGCCCGAGCCCGACGCCGTCGCAGGACTGATAGGTCATCACCCGCGCGCCAGCGCGGGAGAGCGCAACGATCTCACCCGAGGCGGGCGGTCCGCTTCCCATATCGACCTCGACCCCATCGCCGACGCGCGCGGCAGGACCGAGGCCCGTCACCTCAAGAGAGGCCGGGGCGACGGCCTCCACGTACCCGCAGCGGGAGATGGGGCGAAGCTCGGCGATCTCGGAGGTCAGCGGATCGAAGGACGAAAACATCAGCCTACCTAAAATGTCTCGGGTTTCCTGCACCGTTTCTCAACCGAAACTGCTTAAGGAGCGATTGAGACCGAGAAAGGGAGAAGCCCTTCAATGGATTTAAACCTCGAGATCCTCCGCGCCGCGCGCGGCCTCGCGGCCTATGCCACGGCGCGACACGCCGTCATTGCGGAGAACGTGGCCCACGCCGACACACCCGGCTACCGTGCGCGCGATCTGACCGACTTTTCGGACAGTTTCCGCAGCCGCGGCGACCTCCCCTTTGCGATGAAGGCGACGCGGGAGGGCCACATTGTCACATCGCCGCCGCGTCACAGCGCAGATGTCGTGGAGCGCGCGCTCTTCGGGGCGGAGGCGCCGAATGGCAACAATGTGAGCATCGAGGACCAGATGATGCGCGCGGTCGAATCGCAGCGCCAGCACAGCATGGCGCTTGCGGTCTACCGAAAGAGCCTCGACATCATCCGCACCACTCTCGCACGACCGTAAGGGGCTGAGCATGAACGATCTTTTGAAAGCCATGGGGGCCGCGTCGAGCGGGATGCACGCTCAGTCCGCGCGCCTCCGGATCTCAACCGAGAACATCGCCAACGCCGACACGCCGGGCTTTCGGCGCAAAATTGTCACCTTCGAGATGCTCGATCCGGAGCGCAATGCCCGCGCCGTGGCCACAGGGCGGACATACACAAGTGAGGCGGAGCTCCAGCGCATCTACGACCCGGCCCATCCGATGGCGGGGGAAGACGGTATGTATGACGGCTCCAACGTGAACCTCGTGGTGGAGCTTGCGGACGCGCGTGAGGCGCAGCGCAGCTACGAAGCCAACCTCCGCATGTTCGACCAGGCCCGGAACATGGGCACCGCACTTCTCGACCTCATCCGACGCTAGAAAGGCCGCTCGCATGCAGATCCCATCCCACGTCGCCTCGCAGCTCTACTCCGACGCACAATCGGCGACCCGGCCAACGCCCGAGACACCCGAGGGCGGAAACACCTTTGCGTCGCTGGCGGCGGACTTCATGGCGGCGATGCGCCAGGCGGAGGTCACCGCGACAGGCGGATTGACGGGCCGCTCGGACCCTCAAGCGGTGGTCGAGGCGCTCGCCGCCACCGAGATCGCCGTGCAGACCGCCGTCACCGTGCGCGACCGCGTCGTCGAAGCCTACCAGGAAATCCTCCGGATGCCCGTTTGAGCGATGGAGGACGGGGCCCTCATGGATGTGTTCCGCAAGGGGTTGTGGCTCGCGGTACAGATCTCCACACCCGTTCTCGTTGTGGCCCTCATCACGGGCCTTGTGATCGGCCTCATTCAGGCGCTGACCTCGATCCAGGAGCTGACGCTGACCTTCGTGCCAAAGCTCGGCGCGATCCTTGTCGCCTTTTGGCTGTCGATGTCCTTTTCCGGCATGCTTCTCGTGAATTTCTATCAGGAGACGGTGATCGCGCTCATTACCCAGCGCTGACAGGACCGACGTCAGCGCTTCCTTAACGACGAATCGCCGATGGTTCGCGCAATGGCCGCCCACCAGAACGGAGAGAGGCAGATGGACACGAGCGGATACGTCACGCTCTCGCGGCAGACGGGTTTGGCGCGCGAAATGCAAAACGTCGCCAACAACATAGCGAACTCGTCGACTGTCGGCTATCGGCGCGAGGGAATGGTCTTCGCGGAGCATATCGAAGCCGTGCCCGTTGAGGGTGGCGGCATCGCCCTCACCACGGCGCGGGTGCGGTTCACGTCCGATGCACAAGGTGCGCTCGAGAAGACCGGGGGGACCTTCGATCTCGCGATCGAGGGTGCTGGGTTCATGCTTTTGGACACGGCCGCGGGCCTGCGTCTGACACGGGCCGGCAGTTTCGGGCCGAACGCCCAGGGGGAGCTCGTGAACTCTCTCGGCGATCGGCTCCTCGACGGAGCGGAAGTGCCGGTTATCGTCCCGCCCGACGCGGCCTCGGTCGCCATCGCGCCGGATGGCACGATCACCGCGAACGGGCAGCCGATAGGGGAGCTCGGCCTCGTTCAGGTCAGCGATCCGACAACCCTGTTCCGCGAGGACGGTGTGCGCTTCCGGGCCGATGGCCCCCTCCTGCCCGTCGCAAACCCAAACCTCCGCCAAGGCTTTCTCGAGGCCTCGAACGTCAAACCGGTCGTCGAGATCGCGCGCATGATCGAGGTGAGCCGCGCCTACGAGGCCGGCCAGCAATTGATGGAGCGCGAGGATGACCGTCTCCGCGCCGCCACCCGCCTCCTCGGCGCCATCTCCCAACAGTAAGGAACCCAGGCCATGAGAGCGCTCAACATCGCCGCCACCGGCATGGACGCCCAGCAAATGCGGGTCGAGGTGATCTCGAACAACCTCGCGAACATGTCGACCACCGCCTACAACGCTCGACGCGCGGATTTCGCCGATCTCCACTACCAGCAGATCAGCCGCGCGGGCACGGTCAATGCGGCGGACGGAACGGTGTTGCCGGCCGGCGTGCAACTCGGGCTCGGCGTCCGAGCCTCCGCCATCTCGATGGAGATCCAGCAAGGCACGTTGCAACAAACCGGCGGGACGCTCGATCTTGCGATCGAGGGGCTTGGGTACCTCGAGGTTGAAATGCCGACCGGTCTCGCAGCCTACACCCGTGACGGCGCGCTCAACCGAACGGGCGACGGGCTCCTCGTCACAGCCGATGGGCATCCCGTCGTCCCAAACATCACGATCCCGGACGAGGCAAGACAGATCTCGATCAATGCCGATGGTGAGGTCTACGCCTATTTCGACGACCAAGTCGCAGCGCAGCTCATCGGTCAGCTGACGCTCGCCTCGTTCTCGAACGAGAAGGGGTTAGAGGCCATCGGCTCCAACCTCTTCCTCGAGACTGAGGCGTCCGGCCAGCCGCTGATTGGCAATGCCGGCGAAGAGGGGCGCGGAACCTTTCGACAGGGGTACCTCGAGGCCTCCTCGGTGGATGCCGTCCGTGAAATCACCGATTTGATCGAAGCGCAGCGCGGCTATGAATTGAACTCCAAAGTGATCACGGCCGCTGACCAAATGCTTGGGGCGACAACACAAATCCGATGATCAGAGTATTCCTCATCCTGGCGCTCTCGACGCCAGTTGCAGCGCAAACGGTCGTTGCAACGCAGCCGATCCCATCGCGGAGCGTCGTCACAGCACTCGACGTCGAAGTCGTACCGCAGACAGTGCCGGGCGCCGCATCGCGCCTCGACGATGTCATCGGCCTTGAAGCAAGGGTGACGCTGTATCCAGGCCGCCCCATCCGAATGGGAGATGTCGGGCCACCAGCGCTGATTGAGCGCAATGAGATTGTGACGCTCCGTTTCATCTCGGGCGGCCTACGGATCGAAACCGACGGCCGCGCCCTCGAGCGGGCGGGCGCGGGCGACATGGTGCGGGTCATGAACACCTCGTCCCGGACCACGGTGACCGGGCGCGTGTTGGAAAGCGGTGTTGTGGAGGTCGGACGATGAAACGTGCCGTTATGGTGGTCTTGGCGGCCGCCTCTGTCGGCGGATGTGATCGCCTGGCCAATGTGGGTCAGCCGCCGCAGCTCTCCGCATTGGACGCGCCTCAGCAACCCTTGCCGTATGCTGTCTCGCCGGCACGGGCATCCCTCGCCGTGCCACCGCCCGTCGCGCTACGCCAGGGTCGGGAGCGGGCCTCACTGTGGAACTCGGGGCCAACCTCGCTCTTCGGCGACCGACGCGCGCAAAGCCTCGGCGACATTCTGACGGTGATCATCGAAATCAACGATGAGGCGCGGATAGAAAACTCAACGGCTCGATCGCGGTCGGGGAGTGAGAACCTCGGCATTCCACAGCTCCTGGGAATTCCACAGATTCTCGATCCACGTCTCCCTGAGGGTGCAAGCTCGGCCAACCTTGCGGACGTCACGTCCAATTCCTCGAGTGCGGGCGAAGGCTCAGTCGAACGGGCGGAGGAAATTACGCTGCGGGTTGCGGCGACCGTTGTGCAGGTCCTCCCCAATGGCCATCTGGTGGTCCAGGGCAACCAAGAGGTCCGGGTGAATTTTGAGCTTCGTGACTTGCAGGTCACGGGCATCGTCCGACCGGAGGACATCAGCCGCCAAAACACCATCACCTACGACAAAATTGCGGGCGCGCGCGTGTCCTATGGCGGCCGCGGTCAGATTACCGACGTCCAGCAGCCCCGCTACGGTCAACAGATCGCAGATATCATCCTGCCCTTCTGAGCCAGCCACCGACGAGGATCCAATGTCGAAGCTCCTGCCGATACTGCTGGTCGTCATCGGTCTTTTGGCCGGCATCGGCGCAGGCTTTGCCCTCCGCCCGCCCTCGCCCGAAGAGGAGTGCATGAAGATGGCGGAGGATGGCAAGATGTCCGCGGACGGCATGGCCGGCGGGATGGACGAAGACGCCTGCAAGGAGATGGAGAAAGAAAAGTCGCCGAAGGAGAAGGTCGCAACAGCCTTTGCGGAGCTCGAACGCCAATTCGTCATACCGATTCTGGCGAACGAGAAGGTTGTGGCGCTTGTGGTGGCCTCGCTTGCGCTCGAAGTTGATGAGGGAAGCGAGGAGGGTGCACTCGGCCTGGAACCAAAACTGCGGGATTCTTTTCTGACCGTTCTCTTCGTTCACGCTCACTCCGGAGGGTTCGATGGCGATTTCACATCGCAGGCTGCAATCGAGGACCTGAAAGGGCGTCTCTATGAAGCCGCCTCTGAAATCATCGGTGACACGTTGCACGACGTGCTCTTGACCGAGATCGTGAGGCAGGAACTCTGACACTCCATGCACGCGAGGGCGTCCACTAACCTCGTCGCATGATGGCCCTCGCACTGACCTCCAAACCGCTCATCAACTGCAGGCATTTTTGCCTTCAGTTGAACTGTTTCCCTGGCCCCGCCCAAGCGTGGAACCTGCGGCACGGAGCTCGGGATAAGATGGGTGCCTTGAACACGGAGCCCTGCCACAGAGCCGTCTGCGCTAGGAGCACGGTAGGGTGGCGCCAGATGGCGTCATAGGTCAAAGCCTGGGGTTCGTTTACGACTTTAGTCCATTGCCCAATCGCGGAGGTGCTGGACGCGTGGGCGTAGACAGGCCTTCTGGGACCAACCTGACCGTGAACCATGGCACGGCACTTCCCCGGTCGGCCAAGCGCGATCGCGGTCACGCCCTTGCAGCGCCAGTCAAAATTGCGGTGCCTGGCCTCGCGTCTCTTTGGCGTCGAACACACGGCGGTTTCGCTCGCCAGACGACGCAGCGTGGCCCAAAGGCGGCTGGTTGGGCCGCTGGTCTGTAACAATCAGCAAGGTGCGCGACCGATCGGCAGCAAGTAGAGCCGACAGCGCGGTCACGGCGGGGCGCGAAGGCGCTGGCTGTGCTGCCAACGAGCGGCAGGCTCTCGACAGGTGGCCCATCCGAAAGGGTCCGCGCCGGCCAACAAGACCTCGTGGCCGAGATCGACAATCGCGTCAGGGTGAGGTCGCCCTCGGCAGATGCCGGGAGACCCAGCGCCCGACTGTCTTCAAACAACGCTCTCGTCACGGCGTCTGCGACCAGTACTGCGCGGAAAACCATGTGGCCAAACCGACGGACACTTGATCAGGACAGCGAGTGCGTCGTGAACCGCTAGTCTTCGTAGGGTTGGCCAGCGCGCTCCATTGCGCGGCTGCGGGCCTTGCGTTCCTCCTCCTCCGCCGTCTTTTGGAGCGCCTCCAGCGCTTGGGTCTGTCCGAAACTGCGGCGCAACACTGTGCGAGCAGCCTCGCGCTCTGCCTCGAGCGCGGTTTCGGCGGCGTCTATCCTCCGGCGCCACACATGCGTTGCCTGCGACCAACGACCATACGCCGCGAGTGCCGCGGGATCGTCGGCACCCAATCGGGGAAGCTCCTTCCATGCAGTTTTGCCGAGGCTGTCGCGGGAGGTATCGAGCTCTCCGAGGCGGATCGAAATGCGGCGCATCTCGGCCATGTCCTTCGATTTCTGGAGCGACGCGAGCTGCAAAAGGGCCGATACATCACTTGCTTTCACTATGCTCGCCCCTGAGCCCTTGAGCGGGCGCGCATCTCTTCTGCGAACTTGATGGCCGCGGCGACTGCTCTGTACTGCTCCACGGGGATCTCTTCTCCGACATCGGTCAACTCATAAAGCGCGCGAGCGCAGGCCACGTCGCGGTGAAGTGGAACGCCGGCCTCATCCGCAATCTCGCGGATCCGCAAAGCCATCTGATCCACCCCCTTTGCCACGCAAACCGGTGCCGTGCCCGCCTCCCTCGACCAGGCAAGCGCGACGGCGACATGGACCGGGTTGACGACAACGACGTCCGCAGTCTTCGCGTCGGTCAGGGACTGCGCCTTCAGCATGTCTACGGCGCGCTGGCGACGTCGGCTCTTGAGTTGCGGATCACCCTCTGCCTGCTTTTGCTCGTCCTTCAGCTCCTGGAACGACATCCGCAGACGCCGCCGGTGATCGCTGCGCTGCCACACGAAGTCGATCGCCGCAATCACCACGGCGACCACCAAAATCCAGATCATCATTTGTACGAAGAGGTCGCCGAGGAGTGATGCGAACCCCGCTGGCGTCGCCCGTGCGGCCCCAACAATCTCGGACACTTGGCTGGCCAAAACGCCGAACGCAATGAGGGAGATCGCGATCAATTTCGCCGCGCTCTTGGCGAACTCCACAAGCCCAGTCGGCCCGAACTTCTGCTTTGCGGTCGCGATTGGACTGATGCGGGAGAGCTTCGGCGCCAGTTTCTCGGGGCTCAAAACAACAGCACGCTGAACGACATAGGCCAGCAGCATCGCCACCAAGGGCGCAAGTAGGAGCGGCGCAAGCCCCATGGCCGACGCCCCGACGATTTCAGCCGAAAGCGCGCCGCCTCCGGGGGCCAGGATCAGCCCTTCGAGGTCGTCGGCGCGATCGAGAAAGATCTTCAACGGAGCGCCAATGCCCTCCGCCACCTCAGGGCCGGCGAGGGCGAAGACGGACAACAGCGCGAGATAGGACGCCGCGACGCCAACCTCGGTGGACTTGGCGATGTCACCCTTTTTTCGGGCATCCTCCAACCGCTTCTGTGTCGGTTCATGGGTTTTTTCGCCGCCTTGCTCTCCGTTTCCGTTCATCGAAGCGACCGAAGCGGGTCTTCAAGCACTTGGTCGAGCGTCCCGAGCCAAACAGTCAAGATCAGCGGACCCGCCAACAAGAAGAGGATGAGCGTGGCCCCCGTGATCGCCGGAGCACCGACAAAGGCCACCATCAGCTGCGGCATCGCACGATTGATGGCCCCGAGCGCAACATTGTAGAGGAACGCCGCCACCACGAACGGCGCGGCGAGCGAAAAGGCGAGCGCGAAGGACTGCATCGCCCGCTGAACGCCCCAGCTCGCCGTGTCGCCGGCGGACACCGTCGCGCCAAAGCCGAGGATCTCGTATGAGACGACGATTGCGTGGATGAGCTTGATGTGAAGATCGAGCGCAATCGCAAGCGCAAGCCCCGCCATGACCAGCATGTTCCCGATTGCCGGCATCGGATCGGGCGCCACCGCCCCACCTGCAATCTGTGCGAGCGCCGTTGTGTTTGCTGCGATCGATCCGGCAAGCTGCAGTGCCATCACCAAGAGGCGGAAGCCGAGGCCAATGACGAGGCCGATCGCGATCTCGGCAATGAGTGCCCCCGCAAAGCGCTGGGGGGGCCAGGGTCCACTGAGACCAGAGTGGTCGAGCATGGGAAAAACGATCAGCGTGAAGGCGATCGCGGCTCCAAGGCGCACGCGCGCTGGCACAAGCTGTTCCCCGAACCCCGGCGCCATGCCGATGATCGCCGCAGTGCGCGCAAAGGTCAGGATTGCAGCGATCAGCGCGGCCTCACTGAACGAGAGAACGCTCGCAACGAGGTCATACATCAGGCAACGCCGACGATTGCAGGCTTCGGGTGATGGGCAATTTCGTCGAAGGACAGGACCGGGTTCCGGATTCCTTTGGCCCGGAGGACGGTTTGGACAAAGCGTCGGCGTCGGGTCGTCGCAACGACCGCGGGGTAGCGCCCGGCCTGCGCCGCGGCGGCGATCTTATCAGCGACAGAGCCTGCGAGGCGATTGAACTCGGAGGGCGGCAGCGCGACGTCGAGAACACCTTCGGTTTCCACTTGGTGCTCGTGGAAGAGCTTCTCCCACGGGGGCCCGAGCTGCACGAGGGGGAGCGTTCCGTCAGGCTCCAGAAGCTCCGCGATGATCTGGAAGGAGATCCTGTGGCGGACGTGTTCCGCGAGCGCCTCGGGGACCTGTGTGGCGCCGACAGCCTCGGCGATTGCCTCAAGGATGACCGGGAGGTTCCGGATCGACACCCGCTCCTCCAAGAGGAGGCGGAGAACCGACTGAAGTTGGTCAAGCGTCACCTTGTCGGGAATGAACTCGTCGACGATCCGCCGATTGCCGTCGGCGCGCGCGGCGTCAGAGGGTTTGACGAACTCGTCCATGAGGCGGCGGAGCGCCCGGCGGGTGAAGAGCCGGGCGAAGTTTTGCTTTATCACTTCGAGGAGGTGGGTGGCGATTACCTCCGTTGGGGTGACGACCGAAAGCCCTTCGAGAGAGGCCGCATCCTGGTCTTTGGGGGAGATCCAGCGGGCCGGCGCGCCGTAGACGGGTTCGGCGACGTTGCGCCCGGCGGGCGCCGCCGGCGCCGGATCGGCGAGCAACATCAGCATCGCATCGACCTCGACTTCGGAGCGGGCAACCTCAACCCCGTGGATGCGGATTGTGTAGGCGCCAGGATCGAGGGCGGCGTTGTCCGTCAGCCGGATCTCCGGCAGGACGATGCCAAACTCCTGCGCGATGTGGTTGCGCATATTGACGATCCGGCTGTCGAGGCCGGTGCCCGCATCCATCACGGTGGCCACGAGGTTCGGCGCAAACTCCATATGGATCTCGTCGACATCGAGCATGTCGCCGAGGCGCTTTTGCGGCGCCTCTTTCGGCTCCGCGGCGGCCTTTGCTTCGGCATCGGCGGTCCGCGTCCGGGCCTGCACCGCGAGCACGGCGGAGAGCGCGAGAACGGCTGCGGCAGCGAGGAAAGGAACAAAGGGCAGACCCGGCAAAAGTGCAAAGACACCAAGAAGCCCGGCCACAGTGCCAAGGGCCACGGGATACCCGCCAAGCTGCCCCATGAGGGCCCGATCCGCCGTGCCCAGTGCGCCTCCCTTCGAGAGGAGAAGCGCGGCCGCGATCGAGATGACGACCGCTGGGATCTGGGTGACGAGGCCATCGCCGACTGTGAGAATCGAGTAGGTCTCAAACGCCTCGCCGATCGGCATGTCATGGACGAGGATCCCGATCAGAAGCCCCATCACCAGGTTGAGAAGCGTGATGAGAAGGCCCGCGATCGCATCGCCCTTCACGAACTTGGAGGCGCCATCGAGGGAGCCGAAGAAGGTCGTCTCCTCTTGCTCACGCGCGCGCCGCTCGCGCGCTTCGGTGTGGCTGATCGCGCCCGCGGAGAGATCGGAATCGATGGCAAGCTGCTTGCCGGGCATGGCATCGAGGGCAAAGCGCGCGCCCACTTCGGCCATCCGGCCGGCGCCGCGCGTGATGACGATGAAGTTCACGATCATCAGAACCGTAAAGACGACGAGCCCCATCAGGATCGAGCCCCCCATGATGAACATGGCAAAGCCCTCGATCACGCCGCCCGCCGCTTGCGTGCCCTTATGTCCGTCGCCGATGATCAGTTTCGTGGACGAGACATTCAGCGACAGCCGCAGCATAAGCGACGCGAGCAGGATCGTCGGGAAGGCCGAGAAATCGAGCGGTCGCTCAATGAAGAGCGTGATCGTGAAGATGAGAATCGCGAGCCCGAAGGAGGCCGCGAGGCCCAGATCCAAGACCCAGGCCGGCATCGGCAGAACCATCATGACGATGATGGCCATAAGCGCCAAAGCCAGCAGGATTGTTGGCTGGAAGATCTGATCGAAGGTGAGCGTCGGGTTCAAAGCGGGCGCCTCAGTAAAGGCCCTGGCCGGGCGCAGTCAGAAGGGGCGGACGACTGGGCAAGTGCTCGATCGCCGCGAGGGAGCCCATCGCAGGCGGCGGCGGCACCCAGCCGGGCGGCACTTCGGCGAGGAGCGGGCCTGGCCGCGCCGGTCGCCTCACGTCTTGCCGTCGCGGTTCGGTTCCGCGGCTCGGCAGCTCCAGTCCCTCGGCGGCGGACATGTTGTGCGCATACTCAGCCCCCTCCGCCGGCGGGGCGAGCGGGGCACCCCCGTTCAGTCGGGCCAGGATCCGATCAAAGCGCGCCGCGTAACGGGTCGCGAATTTCGGCGTGCGGGAGTGGTAGGCGCCTGCGGACTGGCTCCATGAGCCTTTCTCAGCGTAGAGGCTGCGCAGAAAGCGGGCGGCATAGTGCGCGTTTTCGCGCGGATCAAACATCGCGTCGATCGATGAGAACGCCTGTCCGTGCCAGCGATAGTTGATCTGGAAACACCCGACATCGTAGCTCCGCGCGCCGCGGGCGTGGTGTTCCCTTACGTAGGCGAGCGCGCTCTCGCGGTCCGGGAACCACTTGCCCGTGCCCTCCATGTTGACCGTCCAAGGCCAGGGCCGCTGCCGACCGTCGATCACGCGGCCCGTCTCGGTCAACGCAATCGCGCGAAGGACATCGACCGGCACGCCGAACGCGCGCGCCGCGTCTGCCCCTGCCGCCTCGCACAGCCCGGAGATCCGGTCGGCCTCCCGCGCGTCGGACGCACCAGGGGCGAGGATCAGAAACAGCAACAGAACCAGGCGCATTCTGCACCTCCGGTTGGGACCACGTCCAACCGGGTTAGCGCAGGCGTGGTTACCAAACGGAAAAGGCGGCCGCGTTCAGCGCCGCCAAAGTGGCCGGATGCGGAGGAAGATCCAGTACCCGGCCTCCGTCAGCCAGGAGAAGGGCGGCACATCCAGAAGTCGCGCCAGCGGACGCACGCGTGGATCGTTCCGCCAGATCGCCGTGAACGCCGCCGCCCCGGTCGCCAGCCGGCCATCCGCCCGGCGCACGTGCATCACTTTCAGCGCATCGGATCGGTCGATCTCACCGACATCGGCAGATGGATCGGTCAGGTCGGTCCACTCGACATCTCGCATCGAGCCGAGGCGCTTGTAGGCGGCGATTTCGCGACTGCAGAGCGGGCAGCCGCCGTCGAAATAGACTTCTTGAGCGCGGGATGTGTCGGCCATGGACGGCATGTGGGGCTCGGCGGTGCGACGTCGAGGGTGGCTCGACGCCGCAAGTGGCTGAGTTAGGTGAGCCGCAGGAGGAGGAGCCAATGGACGTCACACCCACCCGCGCCGCCGGGCTTGAGCGGCTGGCGGCCTTCGCCTCCAAGGCGGGCCGCCACTATGCCGGGCGTCGGAACTATGACACCGGACCGGAAGACACCGCGGAGGTCAGCCGGCTTTCGCCCTGGATCTGTCGCAGGATGGTTCTGGAGGAGGAGGTCATCGCCGCCGTCCTCGGCGCGCACTCTCGCTCCTCGGCCGAGAAATTCGTGCAAGAGGTCTTTTGGCGGGGATACTTCAAGGGCTGGCTGGAGCAGCGCCCCGCAGTTTGGGAGAGCTACCGCGCCGGGCTTCTCGACGATCGGGCGCGCCTCGCGGACGCGTCCGAGTGGGCGGAGGCCGAGGCGGGACGCACGGGCATCGCCTGTTTCGACGCCTGGGCGCAACAGCTTGTGGAGACCGGCTACCTCCACAACCACGCTCGAATGTGGTTCGCCTCGATCTGGATTTTCACGCTGCGGCTGCCCTGGCGGCTCGGCGCAGATTTCTTCCTCCGCCACCTTCTGGATGGGGACGCCGCCTCAAACACCCTCTCGTGGCGGTGGGTCGGTGGGCTGCACACGGTCGGGAAAACCTATCTCGCGCGCTCCGCCAATATTGCCAAGTACACCGAGGGCCGGTTCCCCTCGACACCTGGCCTCGTGGGGAGCGCGGTCCCGCTCGACGAGGGCGGGCTGCCGCCGCGCAGCCCCCTCCGGACGCTGCCACCGCCTCAGCCCGTCCCCAGCCTCTATCTCCTGACGACGGAGGATCTGTCGCTCGCGCCCCTCCCCTCAGCGGAGGTTGCGGGCCTTGCCGCTCTCCCGCTCGCCGCGGACCGAAGCCCCGGCTCGATCAACGCGGCAATCGACGCGTTTGACCACGCAGCCTTTGCCGACGCAGCGACACGGTTCACCGCAGAGCTCCATATGGTCGAGACAGCGGACGCGCTGATTGAGAGAGCCGTGGCCGCCGGGGCGCGGCAGATTGTGACGGGCTTTCTTCATCAGGGATGGGTCCGGGACTGGATTGAGGCCGCGCGCCCAGGCCTCGACGCCGCAGGTTTCTCCGTGGTCGAGGTTCAACGCGACTGGGACCGCGCGGTCCACCCGCACGCCCGTGCGGGCTATTTCAACGTGAAGAAGAAGATCCCCGACATTCTCGACACTCTGGCCCCGGATGCCGAGGCGCTGCCCCTCTTCAGGCGGGCTTGACCCGCACCTCGGTCATCACGGAGTTCGCGATAAAGCAATCGTGGTGCGCCAGCTCGTGCAAGCGCTCGATCTCGGTCGGAGCGGGCACCATGCTCGCCCAGCCGATCCGTGGCCTCAGGTCGACTTCGGCGAGCCACATGCGACCATCCGGGCGCCGGCCCATTCGTCCGCGCGCATCATCGCGGTAGCTCGCAACCTCATGTCCCGAGCGCCGCGCATGATCGAGAAACCAGAGCATGTGACAGGCCGAGAGCGCCGCGACCAGCGCCTCCTCCGGGTCGAGCGCGAAGGGATCGGAGGCCGGTTCCGGCACCACATGCGGCGACGAGGAGCCGGGGATGCTGACCCCACTGTCGAGCCGGATCTCGTGGACACGGCTGTACGTGCCCCGCGCGAAGTCGCCGTCGCAACGCCAGATGATCTCGGCCCGATGCTCAATCATTCTGTCTGTCCAGAAATGCAGTGATCAGATCGCCCGCGATGCGCGGCGCCTCTTCATGGAGGAGATGACCGAACTCGGGCAGGATCTGCAAGTCAATTCGCGCGTGAGCGGCCGCCAAGCGCTGCAACGCCGCAGCCGGCACCGCCGGATCCCGTCCGCCAAGGACGAGCGCAACGGGAACGTCGAGATGCTTGAGCCGAGTGGCGAGCCGGCCGACATCCCACCGCGCCATCAGCGCGATCGTTCCGCCGACATGCGCCGGATCGCCGAGGAGACGCGTGTAGAGCGCGACGCTGTCCTCCGTCGCGCGACTGCCGAGGCCTGAGATCATCGCCCGGACACCCGCCCGCGACATGCCCGACGCGATGGCGTAGGGCGCAAACGGGTTCAGCGCTGTCAGCCTCGCAAGGGCCGGCATCATCAGCGCCGCGGGACCGTCGAACGGCAGGATCGCCGGCGCGAAACCAAGCACAGGCGCGCGAAGACCGTCGAGCGCCAGTTGAAGGGCGATCGCCGCACCGGCCGAGTGGCCGACAACCAGGTCTGGGGAGAGACTGAGCGTCGCCAACAGGTCCCTCAGATCCGAGGCCACAGCCTCTAAGCCTCCGCGGCCGGGCGCCTTTGAGCGACTTCCGCCCTGCCCCGGCAAATCCGGCGCAACCCATTGGAGCGCGCTGGCCTCCGCCGCGGCCACACCGCGCCAGGACGCACCCGCCCCCCCGGCACCGTGCAAACAGAGAACCGTGCGCCCCTCTCCCGTGACGTCCACACGCCACGACACTCCGCGTGTCTCGACGACGCGGAGCTCGGTCATCGGAGCGCCGGACAACATCCCGTCCCCTGCGTCACCCGCACTTGGTCAGGCGGGATCTGAATACCCAAGACCTCGGTGCGCCCTGCGGTGAGAGGCA
>JBCCWM010000063.1:0-15068 GCA_039193505.1 Pseudomonadota bacterium
CACTGCGTGGGAGTGGATGACGACCTTCTCCCCAAGGACGACGTCGCCTCCGACGATGACGTAGGGGCCGATGCTGCAGCCGGCCCCGATTTCCGCCCCGGGTGCGACGATCGCGGTCGGGTGGATCTCGGCGCCAAGATGAGGGCTCATCCTTCGGCCTTCTTGTCGTCGGGTGTCTGGATCATGGCGCTGAACTCCGCCTCAGCCGCAACCTGGCCGTCAACTTTGGCGAAACCAGCGAATTTCCACACCTTTCCGCGGTGCCGCTGCACCTCGACATGCAATTCGAGCTGATCGCCGGGCTCGACCACGCGCCGGAACTTTGCCTTCTCAATGGACATGAAGTAGACCAGCAACTCCTGGTCCACGAGCTTGAGCCAGTGTACCACCGCGACTGAGGCCGTTTGCGCCATGGCCTCCACCATCAAGACGCCCGGCATCACGGGACGGGCGGGGAAATGTCCGGGAAAGAACGGCTCATTCATTGTGACGTTCTTGATGCCGATTGCGCTGGTGAGCTCCTTCAAGTTGATCACCCGATCGAGAAGGAGGATCGGATATCGGTGCGGGATCATCCGCAGAATGTCGTGAATGTCCAGGTGATCCAGATCCGGATCCCGCTCAGTCCTGCCCATGGCCGCCCCTAGTTTTCCGTCTGCCCGGGTGCTGCCGCCGGCGCGTCTCTCCGGCGTTGATCGAGACGTTTAATGACTTCGTCAGTGATGTTCAAATCCTGCTTCGAAATCAGGAGCGAGCGGTGATCGACCACCGCCGCCGCCCCCGTTTCTTGCAGAAGCTCCACCAGGATCGGTGTGACCGCCTCGAAGAAGGCGCGCCGCCGCTCCTCGCCGTCGCGGGTGATCGCGATGGCCTTTTGCTCCTGGCGGCGGCGGGTGGCGACCACTTTCTCGTCGAACGCATCCGCGAGGGCACGAAACGTCTCCGGGTCGAGCGTTTGCCGCCGCTCGGTGAGGTCTCGCTCCTCGGCTTCGAACTGACGGTCGAGCGCCTCACCCTCTCGCTGTAGCGCCTCGCGCTCCATCGCCTCGGCGGCGAGAACCTCGCGACCCGTCTCGGAAGTCGACAACAGACGGTCTTGATCGATCACAAGGAAGGGTGGGGAGGGACCTTGCCCCAGCGCACCGCCCGCGAGGACCGCGGCCAAAACGAGCGTGGCGAGGAGGGCCCGCATGGCTCAGAAGCGCGTGTCGACCGTCAGGCGAAACCGCTCCTCATCGTCACCGTCCACGGTTTCGATCGGTATCGCGTAGTTGAACCTGAGTGGTCCGATCACAGTGTCCCAGAAAATGGATGCACCGATGGCAGAGCGGAGCTTCGCGCTGTCATCCACCGTGCCCGACGCACCGTCGGTGTCGTCGAGGCCCCAGACCGTGCCGACATCCGCGAAGAGACCACCGAAGATCCCGTATTGCTCTGGCAGGCCGATTGGAAAGCTGGCCTCGAAGCGGGCCACCGCAAAGAAGTTCCCGCCGAGCGAATCGTCGACATCGCTCAAACCGTCATCGCCGGAGCAGTCCGTGCAGGTGTCCCGGGGGCCAAGCCCCCCGCGCGAGAACCCACGGAAGCTGTCCCCTCCGAGCGTAAAGCGGTCAATGATCCGGCTCTCATCGCTGAACGAAAAGAGCGCTCCGCCCTCGAGCTCGGCCGTCAGGATCACATCCTCTTCGAAGAAGCTGGTGAAGGCCCGGCCCGAAGCCCGTGTACGGGAATAGTTGGTGTCTGCCAGCGTGGCGATGTCCTGGTCGATCTGAAGGATGAAGCCTGCGGTTGGATCGATCGGGCTGTTTCTCTGGTCGAGCGTGTAGGTGAACCCGACCGATGTAGTCAGAAGATCGCCCTCTTCGCGCAGGAGAATGGGGGAGATCGTGTCGGTTGACTGCCGCTCCAGCTCATCCTGGCTGATCGTCGCCCGCACCGTCAGGCGGCTGTTCTCGGAGAGCGGGAAGCCGATCCGAGGTGTGACACTCGCCGTGCGGGTGTTGATCGAGCTCTCATCGAGGTCGCTCTCGCGGTAAACGAGGCTCAGGCCGGCGAGGAGATCCTGGTCGAAGAGCGCCGGCTCCGTAAAGGTGAGGGCGAAGGTGTTGATGTCCGCGCCCCGCGCAACATCGAAGGACACAAACTGGCCCCTGCCGAGGAAGTTCCGCTCGGTGAGGGCGATGTTTCCCGCCACGCCCTCGTCGGACGCAAAGCTCGCCCCGAACGAGAGGGAGCCCGTCGGCGCTTCTTCGACCTCGACGGTGACCACGGCGCGGTCCGGGGCCGTGCCCTCCCGGATTGTCGTGTCGACGCTGTCGAAAAAGCGGAGGGCACGGATCCGGTCTTCGGCCTCACGCACTTCCCGTCGATTGAACGCGTCGCCCTCTACGATCCGGAACTGCCGGCGGATGACACGGTCGAGGGTCTGGGTGTTGCCGCGGATGTCGATCCGCTCCACGAAGACGCGAGGGCCTTCGATCAGCTCGAACTCAATATCGACAGTCTGCGCGGCCTCGTTCCGGCGAACGCGAGGAGCAACCTCCACGAACGCAAAGCCCTTCTGCCCGGCGAGGAACGCAATCCGTTCGATCACCCGGTCGACGCGGCGGGCGGAATAGATCTGCCCGGGGCGCAAGTCGATCTCCTGCTCGAACTCCGCGGGATCGAGGCCCGGTGCAAAGGTTGAGACGGTCGACTGGCCAAACCGGTACTGTTGCCCCTCAAACAGCGTGAAGTTGAGGAAGAACGCGTTCCGCTCCCGGCTCAGTTCCGCCGTCGCGGAGCGCACTTCAAAGTCGATGTAGCCACGGTCGAGGTAAAACTCCCGAAGGAGCTGGCGGTCGAGCTCCAGCCGATCCTGATCGTAGACATCGTTGTCGAGAATGAAGGACAGGAGACCGGCCTGCCCCGTCTCGATCACACGCCTGAGGCGCCGGTCGGAATAGACTTGGTTGCCGGTGAAGCTGATTCGCTGAATCTCCGTCAGCCTGCCCTCGAAGATTTCGAAGACCAGGTTCACTCGGTTGTCCTCAAGCCGGATGATCTTCGGGGTCACCTCCGCCGCCAGCCGCCCCTGCTGGGCGTAGGCGTCGATGATCGACTGGGCGTCGCGCTCCGCCGCGGCGCGGGAATAGGCGCGGCGCGGCTGCAGCGAGATGATCGCACGGAGGAGCTCGTCGTCGAGCCGGCGGTTGCCCTCAAAGTTGATGATGTTGATCGTTGGGTTCTCAACCACTGTGATCAACAGGACGCCGGCCCGCGGCGTGATCTGCACGTCCTCGAAAAGCTGTGTGTCGAAAAGACGTTGGACGGCTGCGTTGATCTCGGCGGGTGAAACGGTCTCGCCTGGTTCAATGCCCGCGAACACACGGATCGTGTCGGCATCGATGCGTTGGTTTCCGGCGACGTCGATGCGATTGAATCGGGCGGATTGAGCGGCGGTCGGCTCGGGCGTCAGCGTGATGAGGATCAAGCTCAGGATGGCGACGACACTCCACCCCGAGGATGCGACATGGCGCATCCACCCTCCAAGTCTTGTGCCCATCCCTGCCCGCGCCCCTCTCACTTGTGCGGCGCCCGGATCTCAAGAAGTCAGGTTCGCCGCCAGTCGGATCAGATCGTTATAGGTTGCAAAGAGCATGAGGAGGAGAACCATTGCAAGTCCGACAGGCATCACGACGTCAAGGAGGCGATCCGGAGGCGGGCGTCCGGCCACGGCCTCGTAGGCGATGAAGACGAGCCGGCCGCCGTCGAGGATCGGGATCGGGAAGAGGTTCAAGAACCCGATGCTGACCGAAATCACGCCGACGAACTGAACGAAGTCGATCACCCCGAGCCGCGCCTGTTCGCCCGACAGTTGAGCGATCCCAATCGGTCCCTGAATGTTGTCGAGCCCGAGATTGCCGAGGAAGAGGTGTTTTATGGCCTTTCCCGAGACCGAGATCACCTGCCAGACACCCGTGACCCCGAGGCGGATGGCCTCAACTGGACCGGGGGTGGTGAGGGCCGGCGTGATCGTGCGGTCCATTCCGACACCGATCCGGTAGCGCTTCTCGAAGCCGTCAGCCGTCTCGGTGTCGACCACTTCTGGCGCAAGGGTGATGGCCGTCTCCCGCCCGTCCCGCAAGATGCCGAGCGCCAGGGGATTGCCCTCCGACGTCTCGACGGCCTCAAGAAGCTCGCGGAACGACACAATCGGCGTCCCATTGACCGACTGGATCAAGTCATCGGGCAGGATCCCGGCTCGGCTCGCCGCGCTGAACGGCTGGATGAAGGCCACAACGGGTGCGAGCGGATAGGCAGAGAGAACCTCCATCGCACGACCGTCGCGCAAGATGTCGAGGGTGACGGGCGCCGGGGTCTCCATGTTTCGAACGGCCTGCGAAAACCCACTCATCGAGGCAACGGCGACGCCGTTCACCGCCAGGATTTCGTCCCCAATCTCCAGCTCGTTCGGTTGGCCCGGAACCTCGACGAGCTCACCGACACGAAGCGGTTGCGCCTCGATCCCGCTCCAAAGCGCGACGCCCGCGAAGAGGATGGCGGCGAGAACAAAGTTGAAGAAGGGGCCGGCGAAAATCGTTGCAGCACGTCCCGCAACGCTCGCCCGGTCAAAGGACTTCTCGCGCAGCTCCTCCGGGATCGCCTCGATTTCGGCGCGCTCCTCGCGGGCGGCGGCCGTCTCGGTGCTGCCTTCCTCCCCATCTACCTCGTCCCTTTTGTGGATGCCATCGGCCTCCCCCAGGAAGAGCACCATGCCCCCGAGGGGAATGGCTGCGACCTGCCAGACAGTGCCGTGGCGGTCGGTACGTGCGATCAAGGCCGGGCCGAACCCGATCGAGAACTTGCGCGCATGGATCCCGGCCATCCGCCCGACCAGCAAATGCCCAAGCTCATGCACGAAGACGACCATGGAGATGGCAATGATGAAGGGGATCACGACCGACAGGAGCCCGCCCACCATCGGAATGCTGGCAATCAAGTCCACGGCTCTATCCCCCGGTTCGTTCGGTCATGGTCTCTGCGAACCGCAGCCCCTCGTGTCGTGCGCGCTGATCAATGTCGAGCACGGTGTCGAGGCCATAGCTGTCCCCAACAGAGCGAGCATCCGCCTCAAGCATTGCGAGAACATGAGCAACGAGTGCCGCAATGTCCAGAAAACCGATCCGTTTTGCCAAAAATTCGTCGAGCGCGACCTCCTTCGCCGCATTGAGAACCGCGCCCGAAAGCCCACCAGCCGCGAGCGCACGCCGCGCAAGCCCAAGCGACGGGAAACGCTCGCGGTCCTCGGCTTCAAAATCGAGACGCGCGAGCCGGGCGAAATCCAGCCGCTCCACAGGCAGGGGCGCGCGCTCCGGCCAGTTGAGCGCGTAGCCGATGGCGCCGCGCATGTCCGGTGGTCCGAGCTGGGCAATGATCGAGCCATCGGAGAAGCCCACCATGGAGTGGACAATCGACTGGGGGTGGACAACGACCTCGATTGCCTCGGCTCGGACGCCGAAGAGGACATGCGCTTCGATGAGTTCGAGCGCCTTGTTGAACATCGTGGCGCTGTCGATCGAGATCCGCTGACCCATGGTCCAATTGGGATGGGCACAGGCCTCCGCCGGAGTGACGTTGCGCATCCGCTCGCGGCTCCAGGTCCGGAACGGGCCGCCTGAGGCGGTCAGCAGAATGCGCTCCACCCGGCGCGGATCCTCGGCGCCGATCGCCTGGAACACTGCGGAATGCTCGCTGTCGACAGGCAGGAGGCGCGTGCCATGCGAGGCGCAGGTGGCCAGTAGGAGTGCGCCGGCGCAAACGAGGCTCTCCTTGTTGGCAAGGGCGAGGGTTGTGCCGTGACGCGCGGCCGCGAGGGTCGGCGCAAGACCCGCGGCGCCAACGATGGCGGACATGACCCAGTCCGCAGGCATCTCTGCGGCGTCGATCAGGGCCGCGGGCCCGGCCAACGCAACAGTCTCCGTGCCGGCGAGGGCGGCCCGCAGATCCGACAGTCGCCCCGGATCTGCAGTGACGGCCACACGCGCCCGAAGCGTTCGCGCCTGCTCGGCCAAAAGGCCGATGTTGCTGGACCCGGTCAGAGCCACTGTTTCGTAGGTGCCCGCACCGCCTTGGCGCAGGACCAGATCGACCGTGTTGACCCCGATGGAGCCGGTCGACCCGAAAATGGATATGCGCCGCATGCTGCTCCCCTACGCTGTCACGAATGCCAGCCGATCAAGACAGGCAAACATCAGGAGCCCGCCCAAAAGCCCATCAAACCGATCGAGGAGGCCGCCATGGCCCGGGATCAGCCGACTTGAATCCTTCACGCCGAAGTGGCGCTTGAGCGCGCTTTCGAGGAGGTCGCCCATCTGGCTCGCGAGCGCGACGACGAGGCTGATCAGAATGATCGCCTTCTGACTTGCTCCCCAGCCCCCGAGCGAAAAGGCAAGCCCGACGAGCGCGGCGAGGACGAGGCCTCCGATCACGCCGGCCCAGGTCTTCGATGGGCTGATCCGCGGCGCGAGCTTTGGCCCGCCGAAGGTGCGGCCGGCAAAATACCCGCCCACATCGACGGCGACGACGACCAGGATCAGCCAGAGCACGGCGACGACGCCGGTGTCGGGCGCGCGCCGGAGATCGACCAGAACCGCCAAGCCGAAGGCAATGTAGAAAAGGGCGGGCGCCATCCAGCGCCAGGTCGGTCGTTCGACGACGGCGAGCGCCGCGATGCCGGCCGCGAGGGGGACCACCGCCCACCAAAGCGTCGCCACCCCGGTCACGACCACCGCCGCGGCGCCGGCCCCCATCATCACCCAAAGCGCGGGCTCTCGCAGGCTTGCACTGCCGAGAACAATCCGCCGGAACTCCCAAAGCATCACACAGGTGGCAAAGCCACAGAGGAGCACGGCGAAGAAGATGTCCTTCCAGAATGCCAGGAAGGCGAGGAGCACAAGCACAGCAGCCGACAGGATGCGGACGCCGAGATCGGCGAACCGGATCCCCGGTGGGGTCATGCTGTCGTCACGGCCCCGTAGCGTCTCTCGCGCCGGCTGTAGGCCTCGATGCATTCGGCAAAAAGCTCCGGCGTAAAGTCCGGCCAGCAGACATCTGGGAAATCATATTCAGCATAGGCCGCCTGCCAGAGCAAGAAGTTCGAGATCCGAACCTCGCCGCTTGTGCGGATCACCAGATCGACATCCGGCAGATCGCCGGTGTCGAGATAGCCGCCAAAGCCCGGCTCATCAAGCGTGGCCGGATCAATCCGTCCGGCGGCGATCTCCTCTGCAATCCTGGTGGCGGCACGGATGATCTCGTTCCGGCCGCCATAATCGATCGCGACTGTGAGGTGAAACTTGGTGTTGTGTGCTGTCAGATCCTCGAGCTGCGCCATCATCCCGAGAAGATCCGCGCTCAGCCGGTCGCGCTTGCCGATGAAGCGCACCCGAACGTCGGTCTCGGCAAGCTTCGAGCTCTCCTTCCTGAGATACCAGCGGAAGAGGCGCATCAGGCCTTCGACTTCGCTGGCCGACCGCTTCCAGTTCTCAGTGGAAAATGCGTAGAGCGTCAGGTGCGAGACGCCGAGATCCGGGCAGGCCTTAACCACATCGCGCAGGGCTTCAACACCCCTCTTGTGCCCGGACAAACGCGGCAGACCGCGCCGCACCGCCCACCGGCCGTTCCCGTCCATGATGATGGCCACATGGGACGGATTTGGACGCCGGTGCAGCGCGCGGGTATTGGGCATCCTGGGCTCCCGTTTCGGGCGATGAGGCCGTCAGACCTGCATGATTTCGTCTTGCTTCGTCGTCAAGGCAGCATCCACCCGTTTGATCGCCGCGTCTGTCAGGTCCTGGATTTCGACCTCCCAGATCTTCTGGTCGTCCTCGCTCATCCCGTCGGCCTTTGCCTTCTTGAGCTGATCCATCCCGTCGCGGCGGACATTGCGGATGGCAACGCGCGCTTGTTCGGCGTATTGGCCGGCAACTTTGGCCAATTCGCGGCGCCTTTCCTCATTCAGTTCGGGGATCGGCAGGCGCAAGATGGTGCCGTCCATCTGCGGATTGATGCCGAGGCCCGAGTTTCGGATGGCCTTGTCAACGGCATTCACAAGGCTCTTGTCCCAAACATTGACCACCACAAGCCGCGGCTCGGGCACGTTGATCGTGCCGCACTGGTTGATCGGCATGCTGGAGCCGTAGGCGTCGACCATAACGGGATCGAGCATCGAGGCCGAAGCGCGGCCGGTGCGCAGCGATGCGAACTCCATCTTCAGCGCGTTGAGTGCGCCATCCATCCGTTTTGACAGGTCGTCTGTGTCAATCTCGATATCGTCGGACATGGGTCTTCCCTCCTCGCCGCGCCGCACTTAAGGCGGTCGTCAGCCCTTGTCGACCACGGTGAACACCCCGGCACCGTTGACAACCCCGGCGAGCCCGTTGGGCTCATCAAGGGAAAATACCACGATCGGCAGGCCGTTCTCGCGCGCGAGCGCGATCGCTGAGGCGTCCATGACGCGCAGGTTCTTCTGTAGAACCTGGTCATAGGTGATCCGCGGGTAGAAGACGGCGTCAGGGTTGGATTTCGGGTCGCTGTCATAGACACCCTGGACCTGGGTGCCCTTGAAAATCGCCTCGCACGACATCTCCGAGGCCCGGAGGGTCGCGGCGGTGTCGGTGGTGAAGTAGGGATTGCCGGTGCCTGCGGCGAAGATGCAGACCCGCCCCTTCTCGAGGTGGCGCACGGCGCGGCGGCGGATATAGGGCTCGCAGACCTGGTCCATCGGGATCGCGGAGATCACGCGGGTGTGGATGCCAATGCCCTCGAGCGCGGACTGCATGGCGAGCGCGTTCATCACGGTGGCGAGCATCCCCATGTAGTCGGCGGTCGTCCGCTCCATCCCTTGGGCGGAGCCTTGGAGGCCCCGGAAGATGTTGCCGCCCCCGATGACCATGCAGACCTCGACGCCGAGGGCGTGAACCTTGCCGACCTCCTCGGCGATGCGCGCAACTGTCGGTGGGTGCAGACCGTAATTCTGCGGGCCCATCAACGCTTCACCGGAAATTTTCAGTAGGACGCGCGCGTAGCGCGGGTGGGGCCCGCTGCTGTCGGATCCCTCAAGTGGCATGAAAACCGCTCCGTCTTGGTTGTGCGCAAAATGTCGGAAAGGCTGCTCTGTTGCAACGCGAAAGAGGGCCGCAGGAAACCGATCGGCAACCCGATCCTCGACATAGACGCTATCAGGGGTGCAATCGCCTGCGGGACCACGTAGATTTAGGGGTATGAGAGATATGGCGACGACACCGACTCACCTCAGCTTGCTCACCGGTGCGGCGTTGGTGGCGAGCGTGGCGATGGCCCAACAGGTCGTTCTGACCTCCGAGGGCGGGGAGCTGGAGCTGACCGGGCGGCTGATCAGCTTTGAGAACGGATCCTATCAGCTCGAGACCTCCATCGGTCCGATCGAGGTCAGTGCCGACGGTGTGACCTGCACTGGCGATGCCTGCCCGGAGCTCGAGCGCGTCGACCTTCTGGTCAACGCGCGGATCGGGGCGACCGTTGAGATCTCGACCGAGACCAACCAAGTCCAGGTGATCGGCAGACTGTTGAGCTTTGAGAACCAGGTCTACACGGTCGAAACCAAGCTCGGGTCGCTTGAGTTGCCGGCGGACGGCACGCGCTGCGAGGGCGAGGGGTGCCCGGAGCGTCGCGCCGTTCCGAGGGCTGCGTTGAGCGCCGATCTTCGTTCGGCGCTCGGTCTGGACTAACCCGCCTCAGCCGCCCATCGTCTTTGCGACTTCGGCGGCGAAATCCTCTTCCTCTTTCTCGATCCCTTCGCCGACCTCCATGCGGACGAACCCGGTGATCTCGAGGCCTGCATCTTTGGCCGCCTGGCCGACGGTGACGTCTGGGTTGATCACGAATTTCTGATTGAGAAGCGTGACTTCCTCATAGAACTTCTTCATCCGCCCGATGATCATCTTCTCGATCACGGCGTCGGGCTTGCCGCTCTCCCGCGCCTGCTCGGTCAGAACGGCCTTTTCCCGCTCGACGACAACGGGATCGAGATCCGCCTCGGAGAGCGAAGCGGGGCTCGTTGCCGCCACATGCATGCAGATCTGGCGCGCTACGTCGGCATTGTCGCCATTGGCGGAGACCAGAACGCCCACTTTGCCCATGCCGTCGGCGACCTGGTTGTGCACGTAGGAGCTGATCAGCGCGCCCTCGACCTTGGCCATCCGCCGTACGGTCAGGTTCTCGCCAATGGTCGCCACCTTCTCGGTCACGATCTCGGCCACCGTCTTGCCACCCATGTCAGAGACGAGCAGTGCGTCGTGATCCGCGACGCCGATGGCCACATCCGCAATCCCGCCGACCATCGCCTGGAACTCGGCGTTCTTGGCCACAAAATCGGTTTCTGAGTTCACCTCGACCGCCACACCGACGCCGTCCTTCACTTTGGCAACCACCAGACCCTCAGCCGCGGTCCGGCCGGACTTCTTCGCCGCCTTGGCGAGGCCTTTGGTCCGCAACCAGTCGATCGCGGCCTCCATATCGCCATCCGTTTCGGTGAGCGCCTTTTTGGCGTCCATCATGCCTGCGCCCGATTTGTCGCGCAGCTCCTTCACCATGCTCGCGCTGATCGCCATCGCTGGTCCCCTTTGTTCAATGCGTCGCTCGGCCGTGGCCAGTCGGCGCTTATGTGGAGGTCGACTGCCCCTTCGGCAACGCCTCGATCTCGCCCTGTCAGAGGGCCTTTCTTCGATGAAAGTGGCGGGCAGAGCCGCCCTGCCCCAGGGTCAGCTTGCGGCGGGTTCTGCGTCGGCCTTGGGCTCGAAGCTGACCTCAACGCCCTCTTCGAGCGCTTCCTCCTCCGGCGAGCCCTCTTCGAGTTCCCCAAGATCGACACCGGCCGAGCCGAGCTGTGCCACCATCCCGTCGAGGGCGGCCCGGGCGACGAGATCGCAATAAAGCGCGATCGCCCGCGCCGCATCGTCGTTGCCAGGGATAGGATAGTCGATGCCCTCGGGGTTCGAGTTCGTATCGACCACGGCGATCACCGGGATGCCGAGCTTCTTGGCCTCGTTGACCGCAAGGCTTTCCTTGTTGGTGTCGATCACGAAGATCAGATCCGGCACGCCGCCCATCTCGCGGATGCCGCCGAGCGAGGCTTGGAGCTTACTCTGCTGGCGCTCCATGTTCAGCCTCTCCTTCTTGGTCAGCCCTTCCGCGCCGCCATCCATCTGCTCGTCGATCGCCTTCAGCCGACCGATCGAGGCGGAAACGGTTTTCCAGTTGGTCAGCGTGCCGCCGAGCCACCGGTGGTTCATGAAATACTGCGCAGACTTCTCAGCGGCTTCCGCCACTGCGCGCTGCGCCTGGCGCTTGGTGCCCACAAAGAGGATCCGACCGCCCTTTGCCACCGTCTGCTGCACGATATTGAGAGCCGCGTCTAGCATCGGCACGGTCTGCGTCAGATCGACAATGTGGATGCCGTTCCGGTCCCCATAAATATAGGGGGCCATGCGCGGGTTCCAGCGGTGGGTCTGGTGGCCGAAATGCACGCCCGCTTCGAGAAGCTGGCGCAATGTGAACTCAGGAAGAGCCATGCGTCCGTGTCCTTTTCCGGTTTCGCCTCGGCGGAGGATGAGGGTGTGACCCCAACCGGTGGACGCTCCGGGATGTCTCCCCGGCGACGCCCGCCTCCGCCTGTTGATGTGGGCGCGTCGTTATGCCAAGCGGGCGCGGATGACAACCCCTCCGGACTTGATCTGCATTGGCGCGGCCCATTGGGACGTGATTGCCCGGGCGCATCAGTCTCCGACGTGCGGCGACGATGTGCCGGGTCAGGTGATCCGGCGCCCAGGCGGCGTTGCGCTCAACGTCGCGCTTGCCTTAGCGGAGCTCGGAGAGCGTCCAGTCCTTTTGGCCTATACCGGCCGGGATGAGCCAGGCGACACCCTTCTGAGGCTCGCGGCAAAGCGGGGTGTCGACATCGGCTCCGTGGCGCGCGGCAGTGCGCCGACGGACGCCTACGTGACGATAGAGGCGCCTTCTGGCGCGGTTGTGGCCGCCGTCGCCGACTGCCGGGCGCTTGAGACGGCTGGGTGCAGCATTCTGGGTCCGGTCGGCGCGTCCGAGGTCGATGGCGATGTCGTGATCGACACCAATCTGGCTCCGGCGACGCTCAAGGCGCTGGTGGGCCATCCATCGCTCACCGGCGCCCGTCTTGCCGTTCTGCCAGCGTCAAACGGAAAGCCCCTGCCGCTCGACCTTTTTGCCGGGCGCCCTGACGTCACTGTTTACCTCACGCGCCTCGAGACAGAGCGGGCATTGGGACGGCCATGTCCCGACACAATCGCGGCGGCGACAGCGCTTCTGGAGCACGGCCTTGCGCGTGCCCTCGTCACGGATGGGGCGGAGGCGGTTGCGCTTGCCGATGCGGGCGGGATGGTGACCGCCACGCCGCCCGCCGTTGCCGTGAAAGGGACCACTGGGGCGGGCGATGTCCTTGCGGCCCACCACATTGGCGCGGACCGGAGAGGGCTCGACCCCAAAGGCGCGCTCGACGCCGCGCTGGACGCGGCCGCAGCGCATATTTCGAGCGGGGGATCAGAATATGACCGTTGAGCTCTCGGAGGAGGTTGCGGCCGCACGCAGCGACGGCCGCCCGATTGTTGCGCTCGAATCGACCATCATCACCCACGGCATGCCCTGGCCGCGCAACTTAGAGACGGCCAAGGCCGTCGAGGCCACTGTCAGGGCGGAAGGTGCGGTTCCAGCGACCGTCGCTGTCCTCGACGGCAGGCTGCGTGTGGGCCTCAGCGATGAGGACCTTGCGGCGCTGGCAGAGGCAAAGGACGTCTGGAAGCTCTCCCGTGCGGATCTCGCAGTGGCGCTTGCCGCTGATCGGACCGGATCAACGACAGTTGCCGCCACGATGATCGCGGCGGCGCGGGCCGGAATTGAGGTCTTTGCAACTGGCGGGATTGGCGGTGTGCACCGCGGCGCCGAGACGAGCTTTGATGTCTCAGCCGATCTGACGGAACTGAGCCAGACAGCTGTCACTGTGGTTTGCGCTGGACCGAAGGCCATCCTTGATCTCGAAAAGACGCTCGAGCGGCTGGAGACCCTGGGCGTCCCGGTGATCGCAATGGGCCAGGATCGCTTGCCGGCCTTCTGGTCGCGCGACAGCGGTCTTGATGCACCGCTCCGACTCGACACGGCTGCGGAGGTCGCGCGCGCCCACGCGGCGCGGGCCGCACTCGGGCTGCCGGGCGGACAGCTTATTTGCGTCCCGATCCCCAAAGCGGCCGAGATCGCCCGCGATAAGATCGAGGCGGCCATCGCCGCCGCTCTGGCGGAGGCCGGCCCCCTCCGCGCGAAGGCGGTAACGCCTTATCTCCTCTCGCGGATTGAGGCGCTGACCGGCGGCGACAGTCTCGAGGCCAACATTGCCCTCGTTCTAAACAACGCCCGCACTGCGGCTCAGATCGCCACCGCGCTGGCGGCGGGTGCTGTTGATAGCCCGACCGCCATCCCCTAAGTCTTGAGGACAGAGAGGATCCATGGCGCGCACACCGAGCACTCGGAAACGCCGGCCGAGCCGGCGCACCAATGTCCTGCAGGAGTTTCGCACGAACTTCCTGACCGGCCTCGTCATCGTTGTGCCCGTTGCGATGACGATCTGGCTGGTCTGGACCTTTATCAACTTCGTCGATGCGCGGGTCCTGCCCCTCGTCCCGGGGTTTTGGAACCCCGAGACCTATGGCTGGGACATCACCGGTTTCGGCGTCATCATTTTCGTCCTTTTCACTGGTTTTGTCGGCGCTTTCGCCAAAGGCATCTTCGGCCGACAGCTTGTTGGACTGGGCGAGAGCGTCTTCGACCGAGTCCCGATCATCCGCACGATTTACAACGGCGTGAAACAGATCACGGAAACGGTGCTCAACCAGTCCAACACCTCGTTTCAAAAGGCCTGCCTGATCGAGTATCCGCGACGCGGGCTTTGGGCAGTGGCCTTCATCTCGACCGATGCGACCGGCGAGGTGACCAGCAAGGCGGGGGAACCTGAGATGACCTCCGTCTTTTTGCCGACAACGCCCAACCCAACATCAGGGTTCCTGCTGTTCGTGCCGAAGCGCGATGTCGTCGAACTCGACATGTCGATCGAGGACGCGGCGAAGCTTGTGATTTCGGCGGGTCTTGTGGCGCCGGACAAGCCGACCCCCGTGACCACGACCCCACAACGGAAGGTTGCCGCTGGCACTTGAGGTTTTCGCATTTGTTCAAGGGTTCGCGACCGCTTTCGCCCTGATCCTCGCGATCGGAGCCCAAAACGCGTTTGTCCTGCGACAGGGGCTGCGCGGGGTCCACGTCTTCCCGGTCTGCCTCGTTTGCGCCGTGTCGGACGCCGTTCTGATCACAGCGGGCGTTGCGGGGTTCAGCCAAGTGGTCACCTGGGTGCCCTGGCTGCCCACGGCCATGGCCATCGGCGGGGCGGTTTTCTTGATTGGCTACGGCATCTTGCGTCTTCGCGCCGCTTGGATCGGGGGCGCAACGCTCGTTGCCGATGGCGAGGCGGAGAGCTTGCGCGCAGCGATCCTCGCCTGCCTGGCCTTCACTTGGCTGAACCCCCATGTCTATCTCGACACATTGGCGCTGATCGGCGCGGTGTCCGTCCCGTTCAACGGCCTCGAGAAATGGACATTCGGGACCGGCGCCGTCCTCGCCTCCTTCGTCTTTTTCTTCGGTCTCGGCTACGGCGCGCGGTTGATCGCACCGATCATGGCGCGGCCGGCCGCCTGGCGGATCCTCGACACGGTGATCGGATGTCTTATGCTGGCTTTGGCCGCGGCGCTTGTGTTTGAGATCTGGCACTAGTGGATCGACCGAGACAAATGGGTCCCTGTGTTCGGGTCTGCGGCATGAGCATGTTGACGGACGTCACACGCACCGGCGAGGATCGCACGCGGCGTGAGGGGATCGTCTCGCATCCCTCGACCCCAGAGAGGCATGGCTGGCCCAGAGAGGCATGTCCTGCGATGCCGGATCGGTGTTCAGAGCGGCGATGGCCTGGGGCACCG
>JBCCWM010000064.1:0-14993 GCA_039193505.1 Pseudomonadota bacterium
ATCTGGGCGGGGAATTCGTCCAAACTCAGCTATCTGCCGCGCGCGGATGAGGATACGATCGCCGTCAACGCGATCCCCGTCGAGTAATCGGCGCGGGGCCGGGCATCCCCGGCCCCCGCAACCCAGGAGACCCCATGATCCGCCTCGCCCTCGTCGGCCCGGGCCGCTGGGGCCGCATCCTCGTTGAGGCGGTCCAGAGCCAGTCTGACACCGTTCGCTTCACCCATGCCGTCGCCCGCTCCCCCGCAAAGGTGGAGGGGTGGTGCGCCGCCCAAGACCTCATGCTCGGCACGGATCTGACGGAGGTCCTGGCGGCCCCCGAGATCGACGGGGTGGTCCTCGCCACCCCCCATTCCCAGCATGCCGCCCAGATCGAGGCGGCTGCGGCCGCGGGAAAGCATGTCTTCTGCGAAAAGCCCGTGACGCTCACCCGCGAGAGCGCCGCGAAGGCGCTCGCCACGACGACCAAGGCGGGCGTCGTCTTCGCCGCCGGGCACAACCGCCGCTTTCTGCCGGCGGTCGAGAAGATGAAGGCCATGATCTCGGGCGGCACGCTCGGCACCATCCTCCATGTGGAGGGCAACATGTCGGGCCATGTCGGCCGCCGCTACACACCCGACATGTGGCGCGTCGCACCGGGGGAGAGCCCGGCAGGCGGCCTCGCCGGCTCCGGCATCCACGTGATCGACGCCATGATCCACCTGCTCGGGCCGATCACGGAAGTCTCAGCGATCAGCGACCGCCTCGTCCACGAGATCGCGCTCGACGACACGACCTGCATGCTGTTCCGCTTCGAGAGCCGCGCCACGGGCTATTTGACCGCGATGACGGCCACGACGCCCATCTTCCGCCTCCAGGTCTTTGGCGAGAGAGGATGGCTCGAACTTCGGGGCGAGACGGAGCTCACCTGGGCCCCCGTGTCCGGCATCCGCGAGACGTGGACCTTTCCCGCCGTCTCGACCGAACGCCTGCAACTCGAGGCCTTCGCCGAGGCCATCACCGCCGGCACGCCCTATCCCATCGCCCTGGAGGAGGTCGTGCAAGGCGTCGCCGTCTTCGAGGCCGTCCCGATCTCGGCCGCCGAGGGCCGGCGGATCGTGCTGTGAGCGCGCCGCGAAACGCCCTCGGCGCTGTGCTCCTCACCGCGGCCTGGGTCTTTTTCACGACAGAGATGGTCCTCGTCCGGATCCTCTCCGAGGATCTGACGATTCCCCAGATCGGTGTCTTCCGGCTCGGGACGCAGGCCCTTCTCCTGCTGCCGCTCGCGCTGATCTGGCCGGCCTGGCTTCTGGCGACGCGCCGCTTCCCCCTCCACGCCGCCCGGACGCTCTGCAGCTCAGGCGGCATGGTCCTCTTCTACCTCGCCTTCGCGCTGCTGCCGCTGGCGCTCGCCACCACGCTCACCTTCATGACGGCGGCCTTCGTGATGATCCTGGCGTCCCTGATCCTTGGCGAGCGGATCGGGCCCCGCCGGATCGCTGCGGTCAGCATCGGCTTTCTCGGTGTCCTGGTCGCGATGCGCCCCGGCGCAGGTGCGATCGAGCCCGGCATGCTGATCGCCCTCGCCGGCGCCTTCGTCGCCGCACTGCTGATGATCCTGACACGGCAGCTATCCTCGACCGAGGGGCGGCTCACGATCATGGCCTATTCCTCGGGCCTCGGCCTCGTTCTCATGGCCGTGCCCGCCCTCCTTACCTGGGCCCCGCTGGAGCTCCGCCACCTGCCGATGCTCGGCCTTGTCGGTCTCGCCGGCACGTCGGGTCAGTTCCTGATGGTCTGGGCGTTCCAGATCGCCGAGGCCTCAGCCCTCGCGCCGGTCGATTACCTCCGCCTGATCTTCGCGGTCCTCGCGGGCTACGCCGTCTTTGCGGAGGTCCCCGACCTCTGGACCTGGGCCGGCGCCGCGATCATCGTGTCTTCCGTCGCCTATGCCACTCACCGCGAGCGCCTCGCGCATCGCCACACCAGGAGCCCCCGATGACCGAGCGCCGTCACCCGACCTACCTCCTGACCCCCGGCCCGCTGACCACGGCGGCTGAGACCAAGGCTGCGATGCTCTTCGACAAGAGCCCCAACAGCCCCGAAATGGTCGCCATGGTCAAAGGCATCCGCGACTATCTGGTGGAGCTCGCCAATGGCGGGGACGACTACACCTGTGTTCCCCTCCAGGGCAGCGCCACGTACGGGATCGAGGCGGGTCTCCACACGCTTGTCGACCGCGAGAGCGCGCGCATCCTCGTGATCGAAAACGGCTTTTACGGCATGCGCCTGCGCGAAGTGATCGAAGGCATCGGCCTTCCTGTCACCCGGCTCGAAGGCCCGATCGTGCCGGCGGTCTCGGGTGAAGATGTCAGAGCCGCCCTTAAGGCCGACCCGCGGATCACCCATGTCGCGCTCTGCCACTGCGACACGGGCACCGGCATCCTCAACCCGATCGACGAGATCGCCGAGGCCTGCCGCGCCCATGGCGTCAAACTGATGATCGACGCCATCGCCTCCTTCGCAGGCTTCGAGATCGATGCCCGCGCGCTCGACGTCGAGGCGGTGTTCATCTCCCCCAACAAGTGCCTCGAGGCGGTGCCGGGCCTCGCTTGGGTCCTCGTCCGGAAGGAGAGCCTCGAGGCCGGGCGCGGCCGCTCCCCCTCCGTGGTGCTCGACCTCCACGCGCAATGGGCCTTCATGGAGGAGAAAGGCTGGTTCCGCACGACGCCGCCGACCCATGTCCTTCTCGCCATGGGCAAAGCGGTGGAGCGGCACAAGGCCGAGGGCGGCATCGCCCCGCGTCAGGCCCGCTACCGCCAGAATTGGCGCCGCCTCGTCGAGGGTCTTCGCCAGCGGGGGTTCGCGACCTTCCTGCCCGACGAGTGCGCATCGCCGATCATCGCGACCTTTCACGATCCCGACGACCCGGCCTACACCTTCCCCGCCTTCTACGCGGCGATGGAGCGGCGCGGCTTCGTGATCTTCCCGGGCCGGCTGACCTCCGCACACACGTTCCGCATCGGCACCATGGGTGATCTGACCCCCGACGACATCTCCGCCATCATCGACGCGGTCCTCGCCTCGATGGAGGAGCTCGGCGTCACTCATTTCGGCCCAAAGGAAGAGCGCATCGTCGCGGCCTGACGCGTCAGAGCGCGGCGAGACCCTCCTCGAGGATCGGTCCGACCGCCGCGCATTCCTCGGCGGTGTTGTAGGCCTGGACGGAGATCCTCGTCCAGAACGTGCCCGCAAACGGCATGACATGGATCTCCGCTCTGTGGGTCGCCCAGGCCCAGGCCTTCAGCCGCTCCGACGTCTCGCGCTCCGCCGGCTGGTCCGTCGGCAACCGCACTGTCGCCATCGACCCGAACTGCTCCTCGTCTGCGCCCATCTCGGTGCCCCACCGTGCGGCGAGCGCCCGGGCGGCGTCGACCGCGACGGCATGGTTGCGCGCGCGGAGCGCCGCGCCCCCAGCCTCCTCGTGAAACGCAATGGCCGCCGGCACCGAGAGCCAAGCGGTCGCGTCCCGTGTCCCGATCTTGTCGAACTCCGCCGTGAAGCCCTGGTCGAGATCATGGCTGATCACAGTCGGGTGGAGCCCCTCCTGCCGTGCCTCCGGCGCCCACACAAAAGCGGAGCCCTTTGGCGCGCAGAGCCACTTGTGGCAGTTCCCAACATACCAATCGGCGCCCAGCGCCGGGATGTCGAGCTCCACCATCCCCGGTGCGTGCGCGCCGTCGATGAGCACCGGCACACCGCGTGACCGCGCCGCCGCCGCGATCTCGGCCACTGGCAGCTTCACCGCACTGATCGAGGCCACATGGTCCACCAGAATGAGTCGCGTCGACGGCGTCACGGCCGCCATCACGGCCGCCACCGGATCACCGACAAGCGGCAGGCCGAGCTCTGCCCGCACCACGCGCGCGCCCTGGGGCGCCAGCACAAAGCCGAGTGTCTTGTTCACCGCATTGTAGATGTGGTCGGTCACGACGACCTCATCCCCGGGCTCAAAGCGGAGCGATTTCAGAACTGCGTTGATGCCCGCGGTGGTGTTCTCGACAAACCCCACATCCTCGGGCCGCGCCCCGAGAAACGTGGCGAGCCGGCCGGCCGCCGCCCGGATCTCGCGCGGGGCCTCGGTGTTGATGAACCGGCAGGGCTGCGCCTCGAGCCGTTCGCGCCAGCGCGCCTGTTCCGCCAGCACGGCCTTCGGTGTCGCGCCGTAACTGCCGTGATTGAGAAAGATCATCCCCTTCTCAAGCGGCCAAAGCGCCTTCATCGCGTCCCCATAGTCCCTCATGCCGGAGGTCTCCTCCCTTCGTTGCGGCACACTCCGCTGACACAGCGGAGATCGCACTCCGCATGCGGATCCGGGCGGGTGGACCGTCCCAGCCGGCAAGACACTCGCCCCGACCCTGCGCACGCCATGCCACCACACCGGCCCTGTATCCTCGGCTCGATCCCCTGGGAGGGCCTCTCGATCACCGATGTCCGACATGCGGGGGAGACGATGTCCACCCATGACGGTGGACAGATGCCGCGATGAACCGCCAACTGATGAGCAGGACCAGGCCCGGAGAGAGTGACCGCCCCATGCCCCATACGATCGACCCCACCACCCGAGATCTGCTTGGCCGCGCGTCGGTCCCTTCGGTGGTCTCGACGCTCTACCGGATGGGGTTTCAGAACGTTTTCCTCCGCGGCTTGCGCCCGCTTGCGCCCGGAGCGCCGGTGATGGTGGGCCCGGCGCTGACACTCCGCACAATTCCCGTGCGCGAGGACAGGCGCGCCGCCCTCGACGATGGCACCGCCGAAAACCTCCAGGCCCGCGCCTTCGAGGAGGCCGCCGCGGGCGAAGTCCTCGTCTGCGAGGCGGCGGGCGTGACTGAGACCGCGCTCCTCGGAGACATGGTGGCCACGGCGTTTCAAGTGCGGGGGGTTGCCGGCATCGTGGTCGATGGGGGCGTCAACGATCGGGCTTCGATCGCGCAGCTTGCGTTGCCGGTCTACGCAGCGGGGGACGCGTCGCTCCCCTTCACGTCGCACCGCCTGATCACAGCGCTCAACGCGCCCATCGGCTGCGGCGGCGTCGCGATCTATCCGGGCGATGTCATGATCGGCGACCAGAACGGCGTCGCCGCGATCCCCGCGCATGTCGCGGCCGAGGTCGCCGAAGCCGCGTCCGAGCGCGAGGCGCTCGAGGGCTTTTGCGCCGAACGCCTTCGCGCCGGCGCGCCGCTCAGGGGCACGTATCCGCCCGACGAGGCGACCCGCGCGGCCTTCCATGCCAGCCGGGAGGGGTGAGCTCACGGCTTACTGCGCCGCCCGCGCCGCGTGGCGGGCCAGAAGGGCGGTGTTGACACAGGTTCGAAGGCGCCCGTTGCGGAGGTAGTCCACGACGTTCTCGGTCGCGATCCGGCGCATGTCGATCACCGAGGCCGGACTGTAGAACGCCGCATGCGGCGTCACGATCAACCGCCCGTCAAGCCAGCCTTCCGACGCCGCAAACGCCGCCAGCAAGGGATGCGCGTAGTCCGGTGGCTCCTGCGGCAACACATCGAGCGCCGCGCCCCCGAGGCGGCCGTCCCGAAGGGCCGCCTCAACCGCATCGAGATCCATCGTGCCCCCGCGCGACGTGTTGACGAGAACGAGCCCGGGCTTGGCCCGCGCCAGCGTCTCGGCCCCCACGAACCCCGCCGTCTCATCCGTCAGCGGCGTGTGGACACTCAGGACATCCGAGATCTCCATCAGCGCGCCAAGATCCGCCACCCGCTCGAACCCGAACGCCCGCTCGATCCCTGGAGCCAGATATGGGTCGGCAAAAGCGATCCGAAACCCAAAGGCCTGCGCGCGGAGCGCCGCCGCCGTCCCGATCCGCCCGAGCCCCGCAACACCGAACGTCAGCCCCTGGATTCGACGCACTGTCTGTTGGGCCCGCGCGTCCCAGCCCATCGCCCGGGCGCGCAGCTTCGCATCGTAAGCAACCACCCCCCGCAGCAGACAGAGCGCCAGCGTCACAGCGTGATCCGCCACTTCCGCCGTTCCGTAGTCGGGCGCGTTGCAGACAGGGATCCCGCGCTCCGCGCAGGCCTCGATGTCGATGTGGTTGAACCCGACGCCGGCCTGGCTCACGATCCGGCAGCGCGTCATCTCAGCCACAGTCTCGCGGGTGACGGCGTTCCGGCTCCGGCAATTGATCAACGCGTCGCACTTGGCGAACTCCTCGACCGGTGGCATGCCCTGGGTCGGCGTGCGCCACACCACGATCTCGGCCTCGGGGCCGGTGACGGCGCGCTCCACATCCGGAGCGTCCTCGAACTGGGGGTCGATGATGAGGATCCGCATGGGCGAGAGTAGACGGCGATGACCCGATCCCTGCAAGTCCTGGCGGTCGCCGCCCTCGGCATATTCTGGGCGCTCAACTGGCCGATGATGAAGATCGGTCTCACAGTGGTCGAACCTTGGACATTCCGAGCGGTGGTCGTCGCCATCGGCGGGATCGGCTGCCTCGCGCTTGCCCGCGCCTTCCGAGAGACGCTCGCGATCCCGCGCCGCGATCTGGTGCCGCTCCTCTGGCTCACGCTTTTCCAGGGGGTGATCTGGAACGCGTTCTCGGGGTTTGGCATCGCGCTCGTCGACGCCGGGCGCGCCTCGGTCCTTGCCTTCACCATGCCGGTCTGGGCAACGCTCCTCTCGATCCTCGTGATGGGGGAGGCGGTGACGCGCCGCCGCCTTGCGGGCCTCGGCCTCGGGATGGCGGCGATGGGTCTCCTCCTCGTGCCGGCGCTGAGCGCGCTCGGGGGGGAGCTCTTCGGCGCGCTCCTGATGATCGGAGGCGCGATGAGCTGGGCGGTCGCGACGATCATCGTCCGCGCCGTCGACTGGGAGATGAGCGTCCTCGCCCTCTCCGGCTGGCAGTTCGTGCTGGGGGCGATCCCGCTCAGCCTCGCAGCGGCCGTTCTGGGGACGCCCGCCACACTCGCCGATCTCGACGCGGCCAGCGGTGCGGCGCTCGCCTATTCCGCCATCGTGCCAATGACGTTCGGGCAAGTGATCTGGTTCACCGTGGTCCGGCGCCTGCCGACCTCCCTCGCCTCGATGGGCACGCTCATGGTGCCACCCCTCGGCGTCTACTTCTCCGTCCTGATCCTCGGGGAGACGGCCGGCCCGTTCGAGCTCGCTGCCCTCCTCCTCGTGATCATCGCGATGGTGCTGGTCCTGCCGGGCTTCAACTGGCGAGCCAGCCTCCATCCACCGCCAGCGTCTCGCCCTGAATAAAGCTCGCATCGTCGCTCGCAAGGAAGAGCGCCGCACCGGCAATGTCCTCCGGCCGACCGAGCCGCGGCCAGGGCGTCCGGCTCTCGGAGAAGGCGATGACATCGGGATCGATCGCCCGCCCGGTCTTGCCCGTCAGCATCTTTCCGGGCGCAATCGCGTTCACCACGATCCGCTCAGCCGCATAGTCCCGCGCGACGGAGCGGGTGAGATAGTCCACCCCGGCCTTCGACACGCCATAGGCACAGTTCCCCGGCGCCGCCCGAATGCCGAGCTGGGACGAGAGGTTGATGATCCGCCCCCGAACCTCGCCCACGACCTCCTGGGTGAGCATCTGCTGCACCGCACGCTTGGCTCCGAAAAAGACACCTGTCAGGTTCACATCCAGAACCGACCGCCACTGATCCTCGGAGGTCTCAAGAAGGGGGCGCGGCTCGAACGCCGTGGTCATCGCGTTGTTGACCATCACGTCGAGCCGCCCGTGTCGGGCGACCACCCCGCTCACCAAGGCGTCGACGGACGCCCACTGAGCGACATCGCAGGAAACGAACGTGGCGCGCCCGCCGGTCTCCCGGATCTCGTCAACCACCGGGCGTCCACCCTCGCGCGGGCTCTCCGTCACATCGGCGACGACGACCTCCGCCCCCTCGGCGGCGAAGCGCCGTGCCATCGCCCGGCCGAGGCCCGAAGATGCCCCCGTAATGATCGCCGTCCGGTCCTTTAGGCGCATCCTTGGGCATCCTTGTCATGACCGTGCAAAAAGCCTTGGCCTCGCCCCCCCGCTCCGCCCACACTCGGGGCTCGGGAAGGGGACGAGATGACGCTGTTTTTGGTTCGACGTCTGTTGCAGGGGTGCGTGGTCATCGTTGCGATGTCGGTCCTCGTGTTTCTCGGGGTCTATGCGATCGGCAACCCGGTCGAGATCCTCATCAACCCCGATGCCACCCCGGAAATCAAGCAGGCCGCGATCGAGAAGCTGGGCCTCGACCGCCCGGTCTGGGAGCAGTATGGCGTATTCGTCTGGCAGGCGCTGCAGGGCGATCTCGGCAACTCCTTCATCTACGACGAACCCGCGCTCAAACTGATCGCCCAGGCGATGCCGGCGACGCTGGAGCTTGCGGTCACCTCGCTCGTCCTCGCACTGATCATGGGGATCCCGCTTGGGATGGTGGCGGGCTACTGGCCCGACAGCTGGGCGTCCAACCTGATCATGACCGGATCGATCCTCGGCTTCAGCCTGCCGTCCTTCTGGGTCGGTCTGATGCTGATCCTGCTCTTCTCGGTGGAGCTTGGCTGGCTGCCCTCCGGCGGGAGGGGCGACACCGTCACAGTTCTCGGGATTGAGCTCAGCTTCCTCACCCTGGACGGGCTCAGTCACCTGCTGCTGCCAGCGCTCAACCTCGCGCTCTTCAAGCTCTCGCTCGTGATCCGCCTCACACGGGCCGGCATGGCCGAAACGCTGGCCCAGGACTACATCAAGTTCGCCAACGCCAAAGGCCTCTCGGACACGCGGGTGATCTTCGTTCATGCATTCCGCAACATCCTGATCCCGATTGTCACGGTGCTGGGCCTCGAGATGGGCTCCGTCATCGCCTTCGCTGTGGTGACCGAGACTGTGTTTTCCTGGCCCGGCATGGGCAAGCTGATCATCGATTCAATCAACCTTCTCGACCGGCCGATCATCGTGGCCTACCTCATGATGACCGTGCTCATGTTTGTGGTCATCAACCTGGTCGTCGACATCACCTACTCCCTCATTGACCCCCGCGTCCGCCTGACGGAGATCGACGAATGAGCGTGGAGACGGATCCGCGCGCAGAGCGCACCGGACTGGCCAAGTTTGCCGCCGACTATGCCGAAAGTCCCGTGGCCGTTGTCGGTGCCGTCCTCTGCACGCTGATCATTCTCGCCGCGATCTTCGCGCCGCTGATCACGCCGCAAAACCCCTACGACCTCGCAACGCTCGACCTGATGGACAGCCGGCTCGAGCCCGGGGAGGTCGGCATGTCCGGCATCACCCACTGGCTCGGCACCGACGACCAGGGCCGGGACCTCTATTCAGCGATCGTCTACGGCCTCCGGATCAGCCTCGGCGTGGGCGTTGTGGCCGGCATCGTGGCCCTGGTCCTTGGGACGACTGTCGGCCTCACGGCCGCCTATTTCGGCGGCCGGGTCGACACGCTGATCATGCGGCTTGTTGAGTTCCAGCTCTCATTCCCCGCGATCCTGATTGCGCTGATCATGCTGGCCGCGCTCGGCCAGGGGATCGACAAGATCATCATCGCGCTCGTCGCCGTCCAATGGGCCTATTTTGCCCGCACCGTCCGAAGCTCCGCCCTGGTGGAGCGCTCGCGGGAGTACATCGACGCCGCGCGCTGCCTCGGCTTTTCCAACACGCGGATCATGTTCGACCATCTGATGCCCAACTGCATCGCGCCCCTGATCGTGGTCGCCACTGTCCAAGTCGCGTCGGCCATCGCGCTTGAAGCGACGCTCTCCTTCCTCGGCCTCGGCATGCCCGTGACCCAACCCTCGCTCGGCCTCCTGATCGCCAATGGATTCGAGTACATCCTGTCCGGGCGCTACTGGATCTCGGTCTATCCGGGCATCGCGCTCCTGATCACCATCGTCTCGATCAACCTGGTCGGCGACCGGATCCGAGACGTCCTGAACCCGAGGATGCAGCGGTGACCGCAGCGCTCGCGGTCGAGGGTCTCAAGACGCATTTCTTCACGAAGGCGGGCGTCGCAAAAGCGGTCGACGGGGTCAGCTTCTCCGTCGAACCGGGCGAGATCATGGGCCTCGTGGGGGAGAGCGGGTCCGGCAAGACCGTCACGGGCTTTTCGATCCTCGGCCTCGTTGACCCGCCCGGCCGGATCGTCGAGGGCTCGATCCGCGTCGCGGGAGAGGAGCTCGTGGGGCGCAGCCGGCGCCAGATGCGCGCCATCCGGGGTCGGCGCGTCGCGATGATCTTCCAAGATCCGATGATGACGCTGAACCCGGTCCTCCGGATCGACACGCAGATGATCGAGGCTATCCGCGCGCACGAGCCTGTCTCCCGCCGCGCCGCCGAGGCCCGCGCCCTCGAGGCGCTCGAGAAGGTCGGCATCCCCGCCGCAGGGGAGCGTCTCCGCTCCCACCCGCATCAGCTTTCGGGCGGCATGCGCCAGCGCGTCGCGATTGCGACGGCCCTCCTCAACCGGCCCGAAGTCATCATCGCCGATGAGCCCACCACGGCCCTCGACGTCACGATCCAAGCCCAGATCCTGGCCGAGATCCGAGATCTCGCGGCCGAGTTCGGGACAGCGATCGTCTGGATCACCCACGACCTCTCGGTCGTGGCAGGGCTCGCCGACAGCATCGCCGTCATGTATGCCGGGCGCATTGTCGAGCGGGGCGGTGTCGACGATGTCCTCGATCGCCCGCTTCACCCCTACACAAGCGGCCTCCTCGACAGTGTGCCGCGCATTGGCGAGACCCGTGGCAGGCTCCGCCAGTTCCCCGGGATGACGCCGTCGCTTCTGTCCTTGCCCGAGGGCTGCCCGGTCCGGCCGCGCTGCGCCCGCGCCACCGATGCTTGCCGCGCTGCCCCGGATCTGATCGAGCACCGTCCCGGCCAAAGGGCGCGCTGCCACCACGCACGCCTCACGACCGACGCATGATGCCGCTGGTCCACATCTGGCCTGACGGCGGCCCAGGCTGCGGCGCCCCGCGCCACTGCGATCACCCCGGCGGAGCGAGCGCCCGCCACGAGGTCCGCGCATGACCCCAATCCTGGCGCTCGATGGCGTCTCTAAGCGCTTCACGAAGAGGATCGACGCGGCGGCTAGGCTCTTGAACCTTGCGGGGTTCGACTACCGCGACCGCACGGTGCACGCAGTCGATCGCGTCTCACTCGACATCGCCCCAGGCGAAGTCGTCGGCCTGATCGGCGAGAGCGGCTGCGGAAAGTCGACCCTCGGTCGCGTGATCGCGGGGATCCACGCGCCAAGCGAGGGCGACGTACTGTTCCGTGGCAAGACCCTCGATGACCTTCCCAAGGACGAGCGGCGGCGCCAGTCGGTCAAGATCCAAATGGTGTTCCAAGACCCGATGTCCTCGCTCAACCCAAGAAAGCGCGTGGTCGAAACCGTCGGTGCCGCGCCGGTCTATCACGGGATGGTCGCAGCGTCCGAGGCTGAGGACTACGTCGATGACCTTCTGACCCGGGTCGGGCTCGACCGCGATGCCAAGGGGCGTTTGCCGCACCAGTTCTCGGGCGGCCAGCGGCAGCGGATCGGGATCGCGCGCGCGCTCGCCGTCCGGCCCGAGTTCCTGGTCTGCGACGAGGCTGTCGCAGCCCTCGACGTGTCGATCCAGGCGCAGATCCTGAACCTCTTCATGGACCTCCGGGAGGAATTCGACCTCACGTACCTCTTCATCAGCCACGACCTCGGGGTGGTCCACCACATCGCCGACCGCATCGTGATCATGTATCTCGGCCGCGTCGTCGAGATGGCCCCGAATGCGGAGCTCTTTGCCGCGCCAAACCACCCCTACACCAAAGCGCTGCTGAAGGACGTTCCGCAGATCGACCGGCGCCGCCAAACCTACCAGCCGATCAAGGGGGAGCTTCCCTCCCCACTCGATCCGCCGTCGGGCTGCCATTTCCACCCGCGCTGCCCCTATGCCGGCCCCCGCTGTCACACCGAAGCGCCGGTCCTGCGGGAGATCGCGCCGGGCCGCTTTGCAGCCTGCCATCTCAATGCGGGAGGGGTTGCGTCGTGACCGACCCGCTCGACGACACTCTGACGGAACGCCTCCTGGCGCTCCCGGTCCCGACGCTGAGCGCTGCGCTGTTCGCCAGGGGCCTCGGCGGGGTGTTTCTGGCGGGTCTCGCACCGCTCGACCCCGACGCGGCGCGCTTTGTCGGCCGCGCGCTGACCCTCCGCGCGCTGCCGGTGCGGCCCGATCTGGCCCAGGCGGTCAGCGACGGTCACGCGCCGAACCTCCATCGACAGGCCATGCGCGCGGCGAAGGCGGGGGACGTGATCGTAACCGACAGCGGCGGCGCCCGCGATGTCTCGTTCTTTGGGGAGCTCATCTGCACCTACCTCGCCCGCAAAGGCGTCGCGGCGATCGTGACAGACGCCGGCATTGCAGATGTCGGCGACGTCGCGGCGACGGGCTTGCCGGTCTTCTGCCAGGGCTCGGCCCCGGTGCCCGGCCCCGCCCGCCGCCTCGTCGCCGACATCAACCGCCCGGTTGATTGCATGGGCGTGACCGTCTGTCCCGGCGACATTCTCGTCGGCGATCCGAACGGCGTCGTCGTGATCCCCGCATCGATGGTCGGCGAGATCACGACCGCCGCGGAGGAGAAGGAGCGGCTCGAGCGGTTCCTCCTCGCGCGGCTCAAGGACGGTGCCGAGCTCGACGGGACCTATCCGCCGGACGCGCAGACGCTCGCCGCGTTTCGGGCGAGCGAGACCTGATCATGTCAGCCGCCGCACGCGCTCGGCCCCGTAGGCTGCTTCGGCAGCCTCCCGCGAGAGCCGGCCACTTTCCAGATCGCCCCTGAGCGCTGCATCGGTCCGCATCTCGGGCGCTCCGTAGCCGCCACCGCCAAGCGTCTCAACCAGGACCCGATCTCCACGGTCGAGCGTTACACCGGTCTTGGAGCCGAGCTCCTGGACCTCGCCTGAGCGTCGTGTCAGCCGAATGCGCGTGACCGAGCCTGGCTGCCCGCCATCCGCGCCGGGGGCTGGAAAGATGTGCCCATCCGAGCGGACTGTCAGCGCGACGCCATCCACCAATGCCTCAACTTCCCGGGCGATCCCGAGGCCGCCCGTCTGTTGCCCGGCCCCACCGGACCCCTCGACAAGGGCATAGCGCGTGCAGCGAAGCGGGTAGCTCGTCTCGAGCACCTCGATCGGGAGGTTGGTCGAATTGACCGTGTGAACATGTATCCCGTCCTGACCATCCCGATCCGCCATCGCTCCGCCGCCGCCGCCAATGGATTCCGGATAGACAAAGCCCTCCCCCGCAAAAACCACCAGCGAGGTCGAATCGTTGCTTGCCGCCATCCGCCGCTCGACCGGCAACGCCGGTCTGAGCGCGTCGAAGATGGCGCCGGCCAAACGATTGCTGGTGACCGCTCGCGCGGCAACCGCCGCAGGCGGGCGCGGGCTCAGGATCGTCCCCTCCGTCACCCTGATCTCCACAGCGTCAATCAGACCGCTGTTGGCCGGCAGCTCCGGATCGAACAGTGCCTTCACGGCATAGGCGACCGTGGCCTCGAGCGACGACGCGCTCAAGTTCACGGCGCCCGCCGCCTCCGCGCCCGAGCCCGTGAAGTCGAAGCTCAGCCGATCGCCCGCAACGCGCACCGTCGCGACCAGCGGCACCGGGTCCGACGTCGCGCCATCGTCGTCGAGATATCGCGTCGCCGTCCACTGCCCGTCCGGCAGCGCCCGGACCGCGGCTGCGAGCCGGCGCGCGGTGTAGTCGCAAATCTCCGCCCCGGCACGCTCCACCGCCGACAGCCCGAGATCCGCAATCAGCGCACCCAACAGCGCCGCTCCCCGCGCATTCGACCCGATCTGCGTCCGCAAATCGAGCCGGCGCTCAAGCGGCGCGCGCGTGTTCGCTGCAATCAGTTCGATCAGATCGTCATCCGGCACCCCGCCTCGCGCGATGCGGATCGGTGGCAGCCGAAGCCCCTCCGAATAGATGTCCGGAGATCGCCCCGAGACCGACCCCGGTGTCGGCCCGCCAACATCGGCATGATGAGCGATGTTGCCGACAAAGTGGCTCAACCGCCCTTCCGCGAAGACCGGTGATATGACCGAGATGTCAGGCAGATGCGTCCCTCCGGCGAGGTAGGGATCGTTCATCACAAAGGCCTCGCCGGCCGCAAAGCCCTGACCCCGCTCCAAAAGTGTGCGCACACCCCAGAGGAGCGAGCCGATGTGGATGGGCATGTGATCGGCCTGTGCGATCAGGCGCCCCTCAGCGTCGAAGATTGCGGTCGAGCAGTCCATCCGCTCCTTTATGTTCGATGAAAATGCCCCGCGGATGAGCGCGTGCCCCACATCCTCGGCGATTGCCAAGAGACGCTCGTGCACGATCCGCATCCGCAACATCGCCCGCCCGTCGATCATGGCCCCCCCACCCTCGACAGCACCAATGTGCCGCTCGGCGTCGCCACTGCCTGCCACCCGGGCGCGACGATCGTGGTCGCTGTGTCCTCTTCGATGATCGCTGGGCCCTCGACAGCGCCGCCCGTGGCGAGCGACATTCGGTCGAGGATGCGCGTCATCACCGGGGCCTCGCCGAAGGACACGGCGCGCCATGCATCGGCGACAGGCGGCCCGTCCCCTCCGGTCGGTGGCGGCATCTCTGCCGCCGCGGCCGAGGCTCGAAGCCGAAGCGTCACCGCTTCCACCCCACGCTCGCTCAAACGGAACCCCTGGCTCTCTTCGTGGCGCGCGTGGAATGACGCCAAGACCTCGCTGAGGGGCGCGGACGGATCGAAGGGGACTGCGACTTCAAAGCTCTGGCCGACATAGCGCGCCTCAACATCCCGCTCGAGGCGCCGATGCTCCTCCGCGATCCCCTCGCCCGCGAGCCAGGCACGACCCTCCGCCTCAAGCGTGGCGAAGGCCGCGGCGAGGCCCGGCCCGGCTGCCTCCGTCAGCTCCAGGGGGTGCGTGACGGAGAAATCCCGCGCCAGATCGCTCACCAAGATCGCACGAGCG
>JBCCWM010000065.1:0-14866 GCA_039193505.1 Pseudomonadota bacterium
GAACGGGATCGAGCATAGGCCGACCAAGCCGAACCATCCCTAGACCAAAGGCCAAGTCGAGCGAATGAACCGGACGATCAAGGACGCCACGGTCAAGCGCGACCACTACGACAGCCACGCTCAGCTCCGCAGCCATCTCGCCGACGTCCTCGACGCTTACAACTTCGCACGCCGTCTCAAGACACCCTAAGACTACATCTGCAAAATCTGGATTTCAGAACCGGATCGATCCAGCGTTGCCCCGATCCACCAGATGCCGGGATTAAACGCCTAAAGGCGTTGATCGCCGCCCTAGAGGCGGAGAGCGGCAGGATGTCGTTCGCCGGCGAGCTTGAACCGGTGGCGCCTTCGCCGGCTCACCCTTCCGCGCCCACGATCCGCTCATCCAGTCGTCGCGCTGAAAGCGCGCCTCCGGCACGACGCGTGAGGATCGCCAGGCTCTCGAAGCAGGCGTTCGGGGCAAGCTCGGAGAAGATCGAGCGCGAGATCGAGCGGCTTGAACTGGCGCTTGAGGACCTGCAGGTCGCGTTGGCGGAAGCCGACGATGCATCGTCCGGCGAAAGCGACGCGGTGGACGGCGCGAGCCCCGACACCCCTGAGCAGACGAAGCCGCGCCGCCGGCCACGGGTCTCGGAGGGCACCCCGCGCGAACGCCGCGAACTGGACCCCGGCGAGACCTGCCCCGATTGCGGCGGCGCGCTCTGCATCATGCCGGAGGCATGCCTTCGGAATCATGCCGGAGGCCTGCCTTCGGCATGACGGCGGGGATGTCAGCGAGTTCCTCGACATGATCGCCGCCCAGCTCAAGGTCATCGAGCCAGCTCAAGTTTATCGAGATTACCCGGGTGAAGACGTCCTGCCGTCGGTGCGAGAAGATGGTGCAGCCCCCGGCGCCCAGCCGACCGATCCCTGGCGGCATGGCCGGCCCCAACCCTGCTGGCCTACATTCTCATCTCCAAGGTCGACGACCACGTTCCGCTTTACCGCCAGACCGAGATCTTCGCCCGCATGGGCGTCGCCAACGGTTGCTCGAACCGGTGGCGGACCCTCTCGGACACCACCTTGGTGGACTGGTGCGGGCGCGCGGTGACGATCCTGCAGCCGCCGATCGAGCGGATCGAGGCCGAGAGGGAGCCAGTGTGTCGCCATGTGTTCGAGACCAATGGCGAACGCGAGCGATCTCTTGCACGCGGACGACACCCCGATCCGGGTTCCGGATCGATCCCGCAGGGACAGGGGCCTCGGCAAGGGCGTCCGGCAGGGGCGCATCTGGACCTATGTCCGCGACCAACGCCCGTGGGCGGGACCGGCGCCGCCCGGCGCGGTCTACGACGTCGCACCCGACCGCAGGAGCGAGCATGTCCGAGATCGCCTGCGCAGCAGCAGCGGCATCCTGCAGGCCGACGCCTCTCCAGGGTTCAAGGACCCCTGCGAGCGGCGCGCGGACGGGTCTTCGCAGTTCCGCGAGGCTGCGTGCTGGGCGCATCTGCGGCGAGACGTCCGCGACGTCTGGACCGGCACGACGTCGGAGATCGCGAAGGAGGCGCTCGACCGGATGCGGGCGCTCTACGACATCGAACGCGAGATCGCCGGCGCCCCGCCGAGGAGCGCCGCGTCATCCGACGGGACAGGGCGCGGCCGAAGGTCGAGGCGTTCCGAGCTTGGGCAGAACAGCAACCGACCCAAATCCCCGGCAAGAGCGACCTCGCCAAGGCCTTCCGCTACGGCCTCGGCCGCTGGACGTCTTTCTGTCTGTTCCTGGAGGACGGGCGCGTCGCCCTCGACATCAACGCTGCCGAGCGCGGAATGCGCCCGATCGGTGTCGGCCGCGCTCGCCATTGTGCTTGAACCAGTGGCGCAAAATGGCTCACCGGCTCTTCGCCGGTGCCGACACAGGCGGCGAGACCCTGGCGCGCGCGCTCACCGTGATCGAGACCGCGAAGATGAACGGCCTCGACCCCAAAGCCCACCTTGCGCACGTCCTCCACCGCATCCACGACCACAAGCAGCGTCGCCTCGACGAGTTGCTGCCGTGGAACCGGGGACCGAACACTGCTTCCAGGATCGAAGCCCCTGAACCGCACTGGCAACCGGGCGAGTACGACTGGCCGTCCCCTGGCCGACAGGCACCTCGACCTGTCGAAGCTTGCCGACGATCTCCTCCGGTTCGCTTCGCTTGTTCGCCATATCTGATCCTCCCTCTTACTGCACACAACGGTGGACCAACACTTCTGGGGCGGCTTGCTCCCCGGCAGTGCCTCACCGAGACGCGTTGATCCGTTGTCACTCCCGCGTAATGTGTCTGAGGCAAGCGGCTCGGTTTGACCGATCACCGTGTGAGTGAGATTGGATGCGTCCACGGATGAACATTCTCTTCATCATGTACGATCAGCTCCGCTTCGACTATTTGAGCTGTGCGGGCCACCCGCATCTTCACACGCCCAACATGGACGGCGTGGCGCAGCGGGGCGTGAGGTTCACGCGTGCCTACACGCAGTCGCCCATCTGCGGGGCGGCGCGGATGAGCTTTTACACGGGTCGGTATGTCTCGTCCCATGGGGCGAGCTGGAACGGTGTCCCGCTTCGCGTGGGCGAGGTGACGCTCGGGGATCATCTGCGGGCCTCCGGGATGGCGTGCTGGCTTCTCGGCAAGACGCATATGAAGGTGGATGCGGCGGGCATGGCGCGGCTCGGCCTGGCGCCCGACACTGTGATTGGCGCTCGGCAGGCGGAGTGTGGGTTCGACGCTTGGGTCCGGGATGACGGGCTCTGGGGGCAGGGACCGGATGGCCGCTACGATGAAAAACCCTCACCCTACAACGCATTCTTGCGGGCCAAGGGATACCGGGGCGAGAACCCCTGGGCCGATCACGCGAATGCGGGCGTCGACGCACATGGCGAGATGGCGAGCGGCTGGTTCCTGCAGAACGCCGACCGCGCCGCCAACATCCGGGAGGAGGACAGTGAGACGCCATGGCTCACGTCCCGCACGCTCGACTTCCTGCGCGAGACGGAGGGACCCTGGCTCGCGCATGTGAGCTACATCAAGCCGCACTGGCCGTACATCGTCCCGGCCCCCTATCACGCGATGTTTGGGGCCGATCAGGTGAGCCCGCCGCTCCGCCACGAACAGGAGCGCGACAATGCTCAGCCGGTCTACGCCGCCTATATGGCCAACAAGATTGCCGCGGCCTTTCAAAGAGATGACGTCCGAGAGAAGGTCGTGCGGGCCTATATGGGGCTGATCAAGCAATGCGACGATCAGCTCGGCCGTCTCCTCCGCCATCTGGAGGAGACAGGCGCCGACCGCGACACGATGATCGTCATAACCTCGGATCACGGCGACTATCTCGGCGACCACTGGCTTGGGGAGAAAGACCTCTTCCACGAGCCCTCTGTGAAGATCCCGATGATCGTTATGGATCCGCGGCCCGAGGCCGATGCGACGCGTGGCACGACCTGTGACGCGCTGGTCGAGGCGATCGATCTGGCACCCACATTTGTGGAGGCTGCGGGCGGGGAGGTGGCGGGCCACATCCTGGAGGGGCGCTCGCTCCTCCCTTGGCTTCGCGGGGAGCGGCCGGACTGGCGCCAGGTGGCGATCAGCGAGTTCGACTATGCGCCCACGCCGCAATGCCGGGCGCTTGGCCTCAGCCCGAGGGATGCGCGGCTCTTCATGGTGTTCGACGGCAGGTGGAAACTGGTGCATGCGGAGGGCGGGTTGCGCCCGATGCTCTTCGATCTCGAGAGCGATCCGGAGGAGTTTCAGGACCTGTGCAAGGGCGCGCCGCCGAGGGCGGAGCTCGACCGTCTCTACGCTCACCTCGCGACCTGGGGCAGGCGGATGTCTCAGCGGGTCACTCGGTCCGATCGGGAGATCGTCGAAGGCCGCGGACGGTCGCTGCGGAAGGGCATTTTGCCCTTCCTGGTCGATGGCTCCGAAGTGCCGGAGGAGCTGACGGCAAAGTACCGCGGCCCCGCAGGCGGTCGCTACACGGAGGAGTGAGCGCGGGCGACCATCACGCCTGAGTGGGTAGATGATCGCGCGAACCGGGCGGAGGTCCAGTGGTCGCGCCTCGCGGGAGCGGGGACGCGACCACTCAGCAGTTTGCTACATCTGGCAGTCGGCGGCGTAGACGTCGCCATGATCCTCGAGCGCAAGGCCGATGATCTTGTTGGTGAAGACGTCGCCCTCCTGCACCACCTCCCGGACATAGATGTCCTGGATCGGGTGGTGGTTCGGCCCGAAGGCGAAATCGCCCCTTGTCGATGCGAACTCCGCCGCGCGCAGCGCATCACGGAAGGCGCTTGCGTCGTCTGGCGTCGCCGCGTCAAGCGCGGAGAGGAGGAGGTTTGCCGTGTCGAAGCCCTGGCTCGCATAGAGCGAGGGGAGCCGGCCGTAGGCGGCCTCGAAACTCTCGACAAAGGCCACGTTGGTTGGATTGTCGAGATCCTTGGACCACTGACTGGTGTTGACCACGCCGAGCGCAGCACCGCCCACCGCCTGCAGGATGCCCTGGTCGAACGAGAAGGCCGGCCCGACGACGGGGAGCGTCAGCCCGCTGTCGGCATACTGCTTGAGGAACGAGATCCCCATTCCGCCCGGTAGGAAGAAAAACACGCTGTCCGCGTCGCTTGCGCGGATCTGTGCAAGCTCTGCCGCATAGTCTGTCTGGCCGAGTTCTGTGTAGATTTCGCCCGCCAGATCGCCGGTGTAGTACCGCTTGTACCCCGTCAGCGCATCCTGTCCGGCCGGATAGTTCGGTGCGAGAATGAAGCTCTTTTCATACCCTGCGGCGGTGGCATGCGCGCCCGCGCCCTCGTGCAGATTGTCGTTTTGCCAGGCGACGTTGAAGTAGTTTTCGTGACATCCGCGCCCGGCGAGCTGCGAGGGACCGGCATTGGGCGACAGATAGAAGACACCCTGCGCCGTCGAGGCCGGGATCACCGCCATAGCGAGGTTCGACCAGATGATCCCGGTCATGACGTCGACCCTCTCGGCCTGGATCATCTTGTCGGCGAGCTGGACGGCGATATCGGGTTTGCGCTGGTCGTCCTCGATCACGACCTCGATGTCGTCGCGGCCCGACTGTTCGATCGCGAGCATAAAGCCGTCCCGCACGTCGAGGCCGAGCGCGGCGCCTCCGCCTGAGAGCGTTGTGATCATGCCGACTTTGACCTCCGCCGCCGCGGTGCCCGCGATGAGCGCCGCGAGCGCGGCGCCGATCCATGCGTTTCCTGTCATCTCTCTCTCCTGTTGTCCGCCTTATGTGGTCGTGGCGATGGCCCAGCCAGAGCGCAAATTGCCCGCCAATGCTAGCATTCACGCAGAGTTCAGTGTTCCATAGCCATTATCTGTTGCGATAGTTTCTGGAGCTGGCCGAGGGCTCTATGTGGCGAAATATGATTAGGTTGATTGCTGTTCTCTTTGCACTCGCGGCGTGCGCCCCCGTGCCGACCGACGCCCCACCGGTGGGTGCTCCATCGACCGGCGTCACACGCTCGGCGGCGAGCCCGAATGCCTCGTATGAGCGGGCGGTGACGCGGATCGAACCGGTGTCTGAACGTCTCTGCCGGCGTCGAAACCCGGACTTTCCGGCTATTGGCTGCGACTTTCAGTTCATTCTGTCCGATGACGAGCGTCTGGGGCAGAACGCGTTCCAGACCATCGCTGAGAATGGCCGGCCGCAGGTGATCTTCACCCAGTCGCTTCTCAATGTTCTTTTGAACGAGGATGAAGTGGCTTTCATCCTCGCCCATGAGACAGCCCACCAGATTGCGCGGCATATTATGCGGCAGCGCGGGCGAGAGCAGTTGGGCGCCTCAATTCTCGGCGGTCTTGTCGCCGCCACAGGCGAGGCGACGGCGGACGATCTGCGCACTGCTGCCGGGATCGGCGCCTTTCTCGCAGGGCGGACCTACTCAAAGAACTTCGAGATTGAGGCCGACAAGCTCGCCACTGTGATATCGCACCGGGCCGGCTACGACCCGGTCAAGGGCGCCGCGCCTTTCGCGCGGTGGGAGACCGGCTCGCGCATGATCCTCTCCACACACCCGCCCTCCTCTGAACGCTTGAATGCTGTCATGGAGACCGCCAGACGGATCGGGGCGCTGTGAGGGGTTGAAGCTCGGGCTGCGGAGCGCGATCTAGCGGGGGGACATCTAAAGGGGGACACACCCATGGCTCTTCGCATCAACGACACCGCACCCGATTTCACAGCGGACACGACAGCGGGGGAGATCAGCTTTCACGATTGGGTCGGCGACGGGTATGCTGTGCTCTTCAGCCACCCGAAGGATTTTACGCCGGTCTGCACGACCGAACTCGGCGTGATGGCGGGGATGGCGGACGAGTTTGCCAAGCGCAACACCAAGATCCTCGGAATCTCAGTTGATCCGGTCGAGGACCACCGGAAGTGGAAGTCCGACATCGAGACCTATTCCGGCAACACGGTCGAGTACCCGATGATCGGGGATCCGGAGATGAAGGTTGCGAAACTCTACGAAATGTTGCCTGCCGAAGACGCGCGCGTCGAGGGGCGGACGCCGGCGGACAACGCCACCGTGCGGTCGGTTTTCGTGGTTGGGCCGGACAAGAAGGTGAAGCTCTCGCTCACCTATCCGATGACCACGGGGCGCAATTTTGATGAGATCCTTCGTGCGATCGACTCCATCCAGATGACGGCAGCGCACAAGGTCGCGACGCCGGCAAACTGGAAGCAAGGCGAGGACGTGATCATAACGCCGGCCGTCTCCGACACCGAGGCGGAGGAGAAGTTCGGTGGTTTCGAGCGGAAGCTGCCCTACCTCCGCACCACGAAGCAGCCGGTCTGATGCGGCGTCGGGCGGTTCTTCTGGCGATTTGCCTCGCGGGCTGCGGTGTGCGCTCAGAGGTTGTGGCGCCCGACCCGCCCGATCCGATCGCCGAGGACATCCTTGTCGGGGTCAACACCCTCCGCGTGATGGAGGGGGTTGGCCGGCTCGCCGCGGACCCTGCACTGACCGCCGCCGCGGCTGCTCATGCTGCAACCATGGCGGCAGCAGGCGAGCTCTCCCATGAACTCGGCTCTCGTCCCGCGGGTCGAGCCGCGGCTGCGGGGTATGACTATTCGCGGATCGGTGAGAACATTGCTGTCACGACCTCGGTTGGTTTGGATGTGGGGCGAGAGCTTGTGGCGCTCTGGCGGGGCTCGCCCGGGCATGCGCGCAACATGCTCGATGGGGCCTTTCGCGAGACCGGAATTGGCGTCGTTTCCGCGCGAGGACAGATCTGGGCGGTGCAGCTCTTCGGGAGCCGACGCTGAGCTACCAATGGCGCGTGCCAGGCGCGCCTTTGACGATCCCTTTCAGGTTTGGCGTCACCCATCCACCGTAGAAGTCGCCAGGCTGTGCTGTGACAGGCACCTCGCCGACGAAACAGTCGAGAGGGCCGGCATAGAAGGCAAGATGGCTTCGAATGGAGCCGAACGCACGGGTGGGCTCTGGATAGCACCACGCCGCGCGGGGGATCCGCATGCCCTCGGTGACCAAGTCGAAATAGGCGGCGCGCCCCTTCCATTCGCACAAGCTGCCGCCCGGGATCGGGCGGAGGTGGGTCATGTCGACATCCGCCTCGGGGAGGTAGTAGGTCGGCGCGTGGTGGGTCTCGAGCACACGCCACCCGCGGGTCGTGCGGGCGATCTCCTGGCCACCTAGGGCCACGCGAAGCGCCAACTCTACAGGCTCAAGGCGCGGTGGACGCGGGTAGTCCTGCACGTTCTCTTCGGGCAGCCCATTCAGCATACACGCAACGTGCCTCAACATATCCTGCAGCGCAACACAATCTTTGTGCGCTGCACCTAATGTCGGGTCAGGTGTAGAGGCCCGCGCTCCGCGCGCGGAGGCGCACCAGGGCGAGGACGGTGTCGATCGTGGGCGTTGGCGTCTCGGTCAGACGGCCGAGCTCCGCGACGGAGCCCACGAGCGCGTCGATCTCCATCGGTCGACCCTGGTCAAGGTCCTGGAGCATGGAGGTCCGGTGCGCCCCCACCTCTCGGCCGCCCTCGATCCGACGGTCGACATCGATCGGGAACTTGACGCCGAGCTTCTCAGCCACCGCCTGCGCCTCAACCATCATGGCCCGCGCGACCGCGCGGGTCCCGACGCCCTCCTCATCCTCGTCGGAGCACAGCACATCCAGCGTCGCATGGGTCAGCGCGGAGATCGGGTTGAACGACAGATTGCCCCAGAGTTTCACCCAGATCTCGTCGCGGATCTTGGGCCGGACCGGCGCCTTCAGTCCCGCAGCGCCGAGCGCTTTGGAGAGCGCGAGCGCCCGCTCGGATTTCGACCCATCCGGCTCCCCGAGCGAGAAGCGCGTGCCTTCGATGTGCTTGACCGTGCCGGGCTCCGAGACTTCCGCCGCCGGGTAGACCACGCAGCCGAGGACGCGATCCGGACCGAACCCGTCCCATTGCGCATCGCCCGGGTCGACCGAGACCAGACGACGCCCCTCGAGCGGGCCGCCGAGCTTGTGGAAATACCACCACGGAACGCCATTGACGCCGGAGACGATCGTAGTCTCCGGCCCGAGCAGGGGCTGCATCTTGCTCACCACGGGCGGGACCGAGTGCGCCTTCAGCGTCACGATCACATAGTCTTGCGGCCCGAGATCGGCGGCATTGTCCGATGCGGTCACTGCATGGGTCTTGGTGCCGGCCTCCTCGATCAGGGTGAGACCCTTCTCTTTCATGGCCGCGAGGTGCGGCCCGCGAGCAACCAGGCTCACATCGGCGCCCGCCTCGGCCAGTTTCGCGCCCATAAAGCCGCCAATCGCGCCGGCGCCGAAGATGCAGATTTTCATCGAATTTTCCGTATTCGGCGGTCAGGCGGTCTCGACCAGACCGAGCTTTTCGGCGAGGCCGATCCGCTGCATTTTTCCGGTGGCGCCCTTTGGGATTTCGTCGAGGATCACGACTTTGCGCGGCACTTTGAAATCGGCGAGCCGCTCGGATGCGAAGGCGCGGATCTCCTTCTCCTCGGCGCTCGCGCCGTCGGTGAGAACCACGGCGGCCGCCACCTCCTCCCCGAGCTTTGGGTGGGGCAGCGCGAAGGTCACCACCTGCTGGATGGCCGGATGATCCATCAGGACCTCGTCAACCTCGAGCGGAGAGACCTTCTCGCCGCCGCGGTTGATGATCTCTTTGAGCCGACCGGTCAGCGACAGATAGCCCTCTGCGTCGAAGGAGCCCTGGTCGCCCGTGCGGAACCAGCGCTGGCCATCGACCTCAAAGAAGCTCTTGGTGTTGGCGGCATCGTTGTTTTCGTAGCCCGGTGTCACGTTCGGACCCGAGATGACAACCTCGCCGATGTCGCTCAACGACAGCAACTGGTTCTCCGTCTCATGCGCGATCCGCACAAGCGGCCCGGCCTCGACCCCGACGGCGCCCGGCTTTTGCGCGCGCGGCGGCAATGGGTTGGAGGCCATCTGGTGGGCCGCCTCCGTCATCCCGTAGCCCTCGATCACTGGCGCGCGGAACGTCTCGGCGAGCGCCGTCATCACCTGCGGTGGCAGCGACGCGGAGGAGGAGCGGAGGAAGCGGAGCTCGGTCCGCTCAAGGATCTCGGCGTTGCGTTTCGCGCGCTGCAGGATCGCCTGATGCATCGTTGGCACGGCGGTGTACCAGCTCGGCTGCGCGTCATCGAGCCAGCCGAAAAAGCGGAGCGCGTCAAAGCCCGGCGCGCACCAGACCGAGGCGCCGGCGGAAAGGCTGGCCGAGACCGCGGCGACGAGCCCATGGATGTGGAACAGCGGCATGACGTTCAGGCACCGGTCTGCCGGTGTCAGTGCGAGCGAGCGGGCAATGTTCTGCGCCGACGCCGCGACATTCGACTGCAGGAGCGGCACGATCTTGGGCCGGGAGGTCGTGCCCGATGTATGGAGGATGAGCGCGATGTCGTTTGCGCCCACCGGCTTCGGCGCGACGGCCTCCGACGCCTTTTCGGCGTGGAGTGCGAATGTGCCGGCCGGTGCATCCTCCTCGATGGTGAGGCGCAGGACGCGGAGGCCCAGCTCATCGGCGGCGAGGCTCGCGGGTCCGGCATCGCCCTCGGCGAGGATGATCGCCTTCGCCTTAAGGTCCTCGAGATAGAAGACAAACTCGTCCTTCCGATACGCGGGGTTGAGCGGCGCCGTGGTGGCGCACTGCGCGACGGTTGCAAACGCGGCCGCCATTTCCGGCCCGTTCGGCAGAACGATCGCAACCCGATCGCCCGCCGTGACGCCTGAAGCCGCGAGGGCGGTCCGGACTGTCTCCGTTTGCTCGGCAAGGCCCGCGTAAGTCAGCCAGGGGCGGCCGGGCGCGCCGATCGCGGGCGCGTCGCCGGGGTGGGCGCCGAAGAGCGCCGATAGCGTGTCGGTCATGGGGAGTTGTCCCTTGTTATTCCGCCGGGCTCACCCGAGGGGCCCGGCGCCTGATGTACTTGATGAGCGGCAGGAGGAAGAAGATGAGCGCGATCGCGAGGAAGGCTGTGGCAAGCGGCCGCTCAAAGAAGCTGAGAACATCGCCCTGTTCGGCGATCAACTGTTGGCGGAAGCTCCGCTCCATCAGCGGTCCGAGAACCAGCGCGAGCACCAGCGGCGCGAGCGGATAGTTGGCCTTGCGCAGGAGATACCCAGCGAACCCGAAGCCTGCGATCAGCCACACGTCATGCATGCGCTGGCCGGGCGCATAGCCTCCGACAAGGCAGAGGACCAGCACCATCGCGCAGAGGATCGTGAACGGCATCCTGAGGGCCCAGACAAACACAGGGATCAGGAGGAGGTTGATCAGAACTGCCGCGGCATTGGCCGTGTAGAGCGATGAGATCAGGCCCCAAACGAACTCCGGCTGCTCGATGAAGAGCATCGGGCCCGGCACGAGACCCCACATCACCATCCCCCCGAGGAGCAGCGCGGTCGTCGGCGAGCCCGGGATCCCGAGTGTCAGCATCGGCAGGAGGGAGCCGGTGGAAGCCGCGTTGTTCGCTGTCTCCGGCGCGATCACGCCTTCGACATTGCCCTTGCCGAAGCTCTCGGGCTCTTTAGACGCGCTTTTCGCCATCCCGTAGGACATGAGCGATGCCGGGGTCGCTCCGGCGGCCGGCAGCATGCCAACGAAGAACCCAAGTCCGGACCCAAATCCCATGGTGCGCCAGGAGGAGAAGAGCCGCCGCGCCCCGAGGCCAAGCTCTCGGAACGTCAGCCGGGCTGGTGTGACCGTCGGCGCGGACTTAGAGGTCTCGATGGTCCAGAGAACTTCGCCGATGCCGTAAATCCCGATCGCAAGCACGAGGAACGAGATGCCGGAGTAGAAACCGGGCAGATCGAAAAAGATCAGTCTGGGTTGGCCCGACAAGAGGTCGAGCCCGACGGTCGCCAGAACGAGCCCCAGGCAGATCATCGCGATTGTCTTCAGCACATCGTCGCCGCCGAGACCAACGAAGGTCGTGAACGCCAACAGGACGAGTGCAAACTCCTCGGCCGGTCCGAATGCAAGCGCCACATCGGCGAGGGGCACGGCGAAGAGCGTGAAGAGAACGACGGAGAGCGTGCCACCCACAAAGGACGCGATGGCCGCTGCGATCAGCGCCTCGCCCGCGCGGCCCTGCTGGGCCATTGGACGCCCGTCAAAGGTCGTTGCCACCGCTGTCGAGGCACCGGGAATCCCAAGCAGAATCGACGATACGGCGCCACCATACATAGCTCCGTAGTAAATGGCGGCGAGGAAGATGATCGCGGAGGCGGGGGGCACAATGAAGGTCAGCGGCAAGACGATTGCCACCCCGTTCACCGATCCGAGACCCGGCATCGCGCCGATGAAGAGGCCGACCGTGACGCCAACGAGAACGATGGCAATGTTCAGCGGCAGGAGGGAGGTGGCGAAGCCTTGTCCCAGAAGGGCAATCGTGTCCATCGTCTGATCCCCGTTTCAGAAGGCGAGCGGGTAGATGAAGGCGACAAAGAATGGCTCGGTAACGCCCTTTGGCAACAAGATCCGAAGCGTGGCCTCGAAAAACACAAAAACGAAGACCAGCGTCGAGGCGGTCAGTGTGCCCGTTAAGGCCCAGGAGTGTCGCCCATAAAATCTGAGATACCAGGTGAGAAAGAGCGCGAAGGCGACATACGCTCCGACAAACGTGATCAGAGCGATGGTCACAACGACTGATCCGGCGACCAGCAGGACAGATTTGAGTGTTTCAGGATCGAAAAAGGGCAGGCCCGTGCCCTCGGCAAGGAGTGACTTGACGAAGATGGCGCTCGCGGTGCCGAGCATGATGAAGGAGAGCCAGAACGGAAACGCGCCGCCGCCGGGACCGGATCCCGGAACCCATGTGATGGGCAGGACAGTCGCGTGCACCATGAAGTAAATTGAAAGACCCATCAGGGCCAAAGCGATGAGGCTTTCTGCTTTCAACATAGCCATCCCTCTGGTGCTCCGCGCAGGCGCTGCGCTTTGATTTTTTTTGATTGCATCGGGGGAGGAGGTGGACGGCGCGGGATGCGCGCCGTCCTTTATTTAGGGATCAGGAGCCGCTCAGCTCTCCGAGACCGCGAAGGATCTCTTCGTGCTTGGCACGCTCCTCGAGGAAGTAGGCCTCAAGCTCCGCGCCGGTCAGGAGGCTCGTGTCGAGGGCATTCTCGTTGGCGTAGGTCTGCCATTCCTCGCTTGCAGCAAGTTCAGTCAGGAGGCTGATATAGTAGTCGCGCTGCTCATCCGAGATGTCGCCCGCAGCCACAAAGCTGCGCTGCATACCGTAAGTCAGCGGGTGGCCGAGCTCGGTCATGGTTGGCACGTCCGCAAGGCTGACGATGCGATCGGCCGTGAAGGCTGCGATCGGGCGTGAGCGTCCGGCTTTGTAGAAGCCAAGCTGTTCGGACGGGTTGTTGACGGTCGAGTCGATCGTGCCTCCAACGAGCGCCTTGGCGACCGCACCACCGCCTGAGAACGGAACGTAGGTGATGTCGAGGTCGAACTCGGTCTCGAGAAGCGCAGTGACCAGGCTGTCCTCTTGCCCCTGTCCCGTGCCGCCCATCTTCCACTCGCCGCCCGCAGCCTTCACAGCCGCGACGTAGTCGTCGAGCGTTTGGATGTCGCTGTCCGCATTCACCCAAAGGACGAACGTGTCGACCGCGAGGCGCGCCAGCGGTGTGAACTCCTCGATGTCGACACCGATATCGGTGCGCAGCGGGGTGGTGTAATACGAGTTGAGCGTGGCCATGATGACGTGCGGGTCGCCCGCTTTGTCCTTGAGGTAGCGCAGCGCTTCCGCGCCAGACCCACCGCCTTTGTTGACGGGGAGCATGGGCATCGATGCCAGTTTTTCTTTCTGGATGATCGACTGGAAGAGACGCGCCAGACGGTCTGCGCCGCCGCCCTGACCGGCCATGATGACCATCTCGACGGGCTTCTCAGGTTCCCAGGCAAGGGCGCCGGACGGGAGCGCGAGGCTCATCGAGGCGGCTATGCCAAGTGCGGTTGCGGACCGACGGGTCAGTTTCGTCAACATTCAAATCCTCCGTGCTGAAACCCGCATGGGTGTTTTTGCGGGGCCGGGTTCGCGTGTGAGGTTGTTCTACGTTATCACTCTGAACCACGCAGATGAGTGATGTAGGGCTCGCGACAAGATTTCACCTCAATTCGTATCGCAGGGTTAAAACACGCCCCATGGTTGTAAAATTCTCTAACGATTCTAGCGGTTTGGCGCAGGAAAAAAAAATAGGCAGATCCTGGATAGAACACTCTTTACAAGATTCATCTCTATTTCAATCTTCCTATAGTTGCATTTGGGCCTCCTGCTGCCCACGCCTGGGAGAATCACCTGTGCCGTTAATGCATCCGTCAACGCTGCATTAACCAATTCCGAAACCGTGTCCGTTCGGTAACGATTTCCTAGGGAGACGAGGCGACCCTTCGTTGCATCGTGCGAGGCATCTCGCAAAAACACCAGGTTCGGTGACTAGGACGGGCGCCAGCGAAAGGACAGGTTTCCAGAGAGGGGGCGCGCTATGATGCCGGCGGTCACATCGGATCCGACGCTCGGGTCGATCACCACTTCCACGGGCTCCACCGCGGCCAAACCGGCTGCGGCGGACGACAATCGCGCTGCAAAGGAGGCGCCGCGTGCCGTCCCTCCGATGGCCGTTCAGGAGTTGATCCGCGATCTGTCGCGTGCGCAGGCGGCCGATGCAGACGCAGCGGCGGACGTGGATGCCGCAGAAGAGGCCGATGCCGCCAGAGCCGCGGAAGACGCTGAAGTGGCACGGGCCGCGGACGCCGCTGACGCGGAAAGGGCCGCAGAGGAGGTCGATAGTGCCAGGGCCTCCGCCAACGCCGAAGACGCCGCCGGGGCCAAAGCGGAGATGGCGGCCGGGCAACGCGAAGAGGCGATGACCACAGAAGCCCCACAGTCCTCGACATCGGAGGACGTGGAAGGTCCAAGGGACACTCCTCTTACCGTGAAGGACCCGGATGAGGATCCCAGCCAGCCGGGGGACAGCCAGCGCCTCGAAGCTGAGCTCGAGATCGTCCGGCGCGGTCCATCCTTGCCCGAAATCCTCGACACGTCCGCCTGAGGCGGCGGGTACGCCGATCCGTTTGCCCCCCCTCAGCGCCCCCTGCCGTAAACGGGTTCAAATACAAGGCGACGGCGTCTCTCACGTCTTCCGGTCTGTATTGAGGACGGCAGGGCGCACCGTCCGGACGTAACTGGTCGATACATGTCTGACGGACGGAGAAAGGGCCAGCAGCCATTGCGGCTCATCGCGCCCCCGCTTCCAATCGTCCTTGCCAAGAGGCCCATGCAGACGCCGGGCGCCCAGTGGCACGGCGCAGCGTTCTGTCTCCTC
>JBCCWM010000066.1:0-14852 GCA_039193505.1 Pseudomonadota bacterium
AGTCGATCATGGCCGCGCGGAGGGGCGCCAGGGCGGCCTTGTTTGCTGTGTGGATGTCGCTCATTCCACCGCCGTGCCATAGGCCACGTTCCGACCGCCGTAGCGGCGCACGCGGATGTTGCACTGCTCGGCATGGCCGACGAAGCCCTCCAGCATGCAGAGACGCGAGCCGTAGCTGCCCACAAGCGCCGCCGCCTCGTCGGTCAGGACCTTCTGATAGCTGTGCGTTTTGAGAAACTTGCCGACCCAGAGGCCGCCGGTGTACCGACCCGCCTTTTTGGTCGGCAGCGTGTGGTTCGTGCCAATCACCTTATCGCCGTTCGCCACATTCGTGCGCGGCCCGAGGAAAAGCGCACCGTAGCTCGTCATGTTCTCGAGATACCAGTCGTCGCGGTCGGTCATCACCTGGACATGCTCATAGGCCATCTCGTCGGCGACGCTCAGCATTTCCGCGTGGCTCTCGCAGAGGACGACGTCGCCGTAATCCCGCCAGCTCGCCGCGGCGGTCTCGGCCGTCGGCAGAATCGCCAGCAGCCGGTCAATCTCCGCCAACGTCTCTTCGGCGAGCTTCCGGGAGTTGGTGATGAGGCAGGCGGGGGAGTTGTAGCCGTGCTCCGCCTGGCCAAGGAGGTCCGTCGCGCAGAGCTCAGCATCGACAGTGTCGTCGGCGATCACCATGGTCTCGGTCGGCCCTGCAAAGAGGTCGATGCCGACACGACCGAAGAGCTGGCGCTTCGCCTCGGCGACAAAGGCGTTGCCGGGGCCGACCAGCATGTGCACGGGCTCAATCGTTTCCGTCCCGATCGCCATGGCACCCACGGACTGAATGCCGCCGAGCACATAGATCTCGTGCGCACCGCCGAGCTTCATGGCCGCGACGATCGCGGGATGCGGCTCTCCGCCCACGGGCGGCGCCGAGGCGATGATCCGCGGCACGCCGGCGACGGAGGCGGTCAGCACCGACATGTGCGCAGAGGCCACCATCGGGAACTTGCCCCCCGGCACGTAGCAGCCGACCGACTGCACCGGGATTGTCTTGTGGCCGAGGATCACGCCCGGCAGCGTCTCCACCTTGACATCAGTCATGGTGGAACGCTGCGCCTCAGCAAAGCGGCGGATCTGGGTCTGGGCGAAGCGGATGTCCTCCATATCCCGGTCCGAGACCTTCTGCACTGCCGCTTCAATCTCGCTCTCGCTCAGCCGGAAAGTCGGACGTGAGAACGCGTCGAACTTCTCGGACAGCGCCCGGACTGCCGCGTCGCCCCGCGATGCGATGTCGGCCAGCGTGCTCTCGACCACAGCGCGCACTTTGGCGTCGTCTTCGGCCTTCTCCGCCTCGGGTTTGGAGCGTTTCAGGTAGTCTATGGCCATCGCTTCATCCTTCGGTCCCCGGCCGGGGCGGTGTGCGCTCGCCCCGGTCATAGGCCTCCCATCCGTGCCCGTCGAAGACATCGCGGCCGAGCTGCGCCAGAACATGCGGAAAGTCGACCATCACCCAGTTGTCAGTGATCTTTCCGTCGACGACCTTCCAGAAATCCATGTATCGGATCTCCACCCGCTTGCCGGAGGGCTCAATCCCCATGAAGGCACCGGAATGCGTTGCCTCCTGCCGGCCAAAGGCCGCGGCCCACTCTCCCATGTAGAGCCGCGCCTCGTCGATGCAGACCTTGTCTGAGAACGCCGCCTGGAAGGGGCGTTGCCAGTTGTCCTGAAACGCCTGCAGGCCCTCCTTTGTGCCGCAGCCCTGGTTGCCCATCCAGCGAAACCCCTCTGCGAAGAACTGGCCGATGTCGTCGATCCTGTGGTCGTTCAACCCATCGACCATGCCCTCGATCACCACCCGGGTGGCGTCGGTCTTCGAGAGATCCGTGTCGCGGGTCAGCACCGCCTGGTCAGGTCGTTCGCCCTTCATCCCTTGCACTCCACCTCAGGCCGCTCGCGTCGCGATGGCCGACATCCGGGCCAGAACGTCGACGCCGAGTTGGCGATAGATGTCGAGGAGGTCGACCATCACCCAGTTCTCGCGGATAAGGCCGTCCTCGATCCTCCAGAAATCGAGGCTCCGGCGGGTGAACCTCCGCCCGGTCGGCGCCAGGCCGAGGAAGCCGTCCCCGGAATGCGTCGCCTCGGCCGAGGGCCAGCCGGTGAAGGCCACAAAGTTGCGGTCGCCGAAAAAGACGCCCTCGTCTAGCGCACGGATGTTGTCGGACAGCCCCGTTCGAAATCCCCGGAGCACCACGTCGCGGATCCCACGGTGCCCGCGCGCGGACCCAATCCCGGTGGAGCCGTACCAAAGGGCGTTCGGATGCCACCGCCCGCCAAGGCCCCGCTCTGGCGTCGCCGCGTCCCCCTCTTGCAGCTCGTGGAGCATGTCCCAAACGACGTTCACCGCGGCAGCGCCTTGCTCCGCGTCATGAGGTGCGTCGATTACGCCGCCTTCGGCAGGCGCCGGGCACATCCACTCCACCCCAAGCTGGGGTGCCATCGGCCAGACATGGGCCTGATGCATGACTTGGGGTATGTCCCAGAGCCCCTCCATCTCCACGACCCGCCCATCCTCGAAACGGTAGTATTCGTGATACCGCATGTGGATCGGGCGGCCTGTCGGCGGAATGCCAAGCCAGGGGGAGACGAAGGTGCCAACAATGTTCCCGCCAAGGCCAACCCAATCCCCCGCGCCGTCCCGCGCGGAGCCGGCCATGACGATGAAATCCCGCCGCTCGAAATCAGGCATCGCCGCGAGGAGCGGGCCGTAGATCCACCCCCAAAAGGCATCGGGCCCAGCGGCCTCGCCCAAGGGAAAGCCGAGGCGGATCCGGGCCTCGGGCTCGAACAGGTCGAGAAGCGCGTGGTACATCCCCTCGGGCACACCGGCAGCGAAGGCGGCGCGGAATGGCGCGAGCCGCGCCTTGTTCGCGTCGTGGACCGACATCACCCCTTGACGGCGCCGGCCGTGAGACCGCTGACGATTTGGCGCTGGAAGAACAGAACCAAGACGAAGAGGGGCGCCGTGGCCGAGACCACCGCCGCAACCGCAAACATCACGTTGCCCTCGACCTGCGTCGTGCCGAGGAAGCTTGCAATCGCGGGGATCATCGTCTCGTTCTGCTCCGAGAGCAGCATCGAGGTCACGGCAAAGTCGTTGTAGGCCAGCAGAAACGAGAAGAGACCCGTCGTGATCACGCCCGGCCACATCACCGGGATTATGACATGCCAGAACGCCTGGAAGCGGGAGCATCCGTCAACCATGGCACTCTCATCCATGTCCTTCGGGATGTTGAGAAAAAAGCTGTGCAACATCCAAAGGGTGAACGGTTGGTTGATCGCCACCAGCACGATGATGGTCGTCGGCAGGATGCCCCAGATGTTCCACTCGAAAAACGGCAGAAGGTAGCCCGAAACGAGCGTGATGTGCGGCATCGCGCGAAAGACGAGCGCCGCCATCAAGAGCCAGAACGCGTATTTGAAGCCCGACCGCGCGAGCGCATAGCCCCCGAGAGTCCCAAAGGTCAGTGAGATGACCACCGTAAAGACCACGACGATCCCGGTGTTGAGCGCGGCGCGCCAGAACTCCTCCTGCACCCAAGCGCCGTAATAGCCGGCAGTGGTGAAGGCCGCGCCGGTTTCGGCGATGGTGTTGGTGCCATAGAGCGCGTTGGTCCAATCCGCCTTCGAAAAGAAGTCCGCCTGCACCTTAAAGGAGCCCCAGAGCGTCCACAGGAACGGGAACGCTGCAACGATCAACCAGAGGACCACCAAGGCCGTCGAGAGCACCGCGAGCGGCGTGATCTTCGACCGGGCCTTGTGGGTCGGCACCGAGAGGGAGGATGTGTGGGAGTGCGCTTCGGTTGCCATAGCCTCAATGCACCTTCCGGTTGAAGTCGCGCCAAGTTCGGATCAGCACCGGCGTCAGCAGGATCGCAACGCCGATGATCGTCATCATGGAGGTCGCTCCGGCCGAGCCGTAGAGCGGGTTCCCACTCTCGCGCAGGTCGTTGAAGATGATCCAAGAGAGCGTCGTCGCATGGGCCTGGGCCTGGAAGCCGACGATCGGCTCAAAGACTCGGAAGTTGTCCATCAGAAGGATTAGGGTCACGAAAATGACAAGCGGCATAAGATGCGGCACAACCACGTGACGCAGCCGCTGCCAGTTGGTGGCACCGTCGATCATCGCGGCCTCGAGCGTATCCTTCGGAACTGTCTGAAGACCCGCATAGAAGACAATGAAACTAAAGGGCAATAGGTGCCAGACGCCGTAGACCATCAGCATGATCCAGGTCAGCGTGGGCGATGCTTTCAGGCTGAGCGACTCGTCGTCGAACACGCGCTGCAGCGTCGCGCCGATGATGCCGTCCGCATCCACCATCCAGAAGAGGATCAGAGACCCGACGAGCGGTGTCACAATCATCGGCAGGAGCGACAGGAAGATCGTCGGGCCCTTCAAGAGCTTCGGCAGGTTGTTCACCCCCATCGCCACCGCAAGGCCGAGGACCAGAACAAAGGGCGTGACAATGAACGTGTAGGCGAGGGTGAACCCGAGGGCCTTATAGAACGGCAGGTTGAACACGCGTCCGAAAAAGGCCCCGAGACCATCGGCGGTTTCCCAGGCCTCGGCAACTTCGTCGAAGGCAAGATGCGCGCGATTGGTGTAGGTGCCGAGGCCGTTGAACCGGCCGAGCGGCTGCGCCTCGACGAGGGCCGCTGTCGCCTCGGTGTCGACCGACGTTGTCTCGGTGCAGCCGAAGGGGCCGCAGCTCTCCGAGACGACGATAACTTGCTCGTGCTCGATGTGAAGCGACTGGATGAAGACAGACACGATCGGCAGCGCGATGAAGAGTGTCATCGCGGTGAGCGTCGGCAGCATGAACCACAAGAACGTGCGGTGCTTCATCTCACTCCCCCAAAAGCTGGCGGGGACCCGAAGGCCCCCGTGTGGTTCAGTTCAGAAAGCCGGCTTCCTTGGCGGCAGTGACATAGGCCGCTTCGACATCGGCGAGCGCCTGCTCGGCGCTTTCCGTGCCTTTGAGGAAATCGACGAGCTCTGCGCCGAGGGCGGTGTGCATGATGCCGATATAGGGGATCATCGGATAGGATTTGGCGCCGCCCATCGCCGTCTCGGCGATCCCTGCCGCTGCCGGTCCAGGCGTGAACCCGTCGAGGAGCCACACCGCGTCGTCGTTGTTTGCCTTGACCATTTCGGGCGTCATCGCCCCGATCAGCGCCGCAAACGTCGCCTCCGCCTCATCGTCCGGCACATTGGCGGAGATCGTCACGCCGTCCCACCAGAGCGTCGCGGCCGGGATCGTGCCACCACCCACTGTCGGCGCGCTTGAGAGAACCGTGTTCGCGATGATCTCCTCGGAGGCGCCCTCGCCATCGAGGATCGCGCCGCCGCGCGAGCCCCACATGATGCCGAGCGCCGCCTGGCCCGCCTCCCAAAGCCCTTGGGTCTCGTTCGACGCTTGGGTCAGGTGGTCCGGGTTCGCATACTCCGTCAGCGCCTTCATCACCTCAAGCGTCGCAAGCCCTGCTTCAGAGTTGATCGCGGGCTCTGCCGACCCCGGCTCGAAGAAGGCGCCGCCATGGCCGAGATAGATCATGTTGAAGACTTCGCCGACATTCCAGCCGACCTGCAGGTTCATCACCAGCGGATGCTCCATGATCCCCGCGGCACGGATCATCTCCGCCGCTTCGATCACCTCCTCATAGGAGGTTGGGACACCCTCGAACCCAGCCTCGGCCAAAAGGTCCGTGCGGGAGTACAAGTGTTGGGAGTTCGCCATGAACGCCACCGCCATCACATCACCGTCGAGCGTGATCAGCTGGTTGGGGGAGAGGTTCTGGCCGTACTTGTCGACCAGATCGTTCAGCGGTCGCACGAGCCCGTCGTTCATGAGCTGCGTTAGAGTCGCATTGGCCACGATCACACTGGTGTATTCCGCTGGGTCTGGCGTGAGGGCGGCGTTCATGATCTCGCGCGCTTCGGTCGTGTGGTTCCGTGCGAACTCGGCCGCTTGCGCTCCGCACAGCTCCTCGGCGTTGCCAGCTATTGCATGGATCGCTGGAAAGTCGCTCGCCAGAATGCGGATCGATTGGCCGGCGGGGCCGCACTCTGCATATGCCGCAGTGCCAAGAAGGCAGGCGGTGAGGCCCGCGGCGGCAATGGTTCTTAGGACCATGGTCTACTCCCTGTTTGTTTTAGGGGCCGATGCGCCTTGCAATCACGCACCAACACGAGTGTTCAGGAGGCCGCGACCTTCAAGTCGCGCACCGGTCTCTCCATCGAAGAGGTGGCAAATCTCCGTCGGCACGGAGATCGAGACCATGTCGTCGATCGCCGCACGAAACGTCTTGTCTGTCCGCACGCTCACCAGCGTACCGCCGATGCGCACGGTCACCATTGTCGCATCGCCAAGGAGCTCAAGTGTGTAGATCGGCGCGTTGATCTGGCCCCCGCTTTCGACAACCTGCGCATCCTCCGCCCGGTAGCCGAGCGTCACCGGTCCAGTGCCGCCATCAACCGGAATTTCGACATTGGGCGCGCGGAACACACCGTTCACGACCTCCCCGTCGATCAGGTTCATCGCCGGATTGCCGATGAAGCCCGCCACAAACGTGTTGGCCGGATTGTCGTAGATGTCGGTTGGCGTGCCGACCTGCTGCACAATGCCCTTGCTCATGACCACCACCCGATCGGCGAGCGTCATCGCCTCGATCTGGTCATGGGTCACGTAGATCGTAGTGACCGACAGCTCGTGGGTCAGGTTCTTGATCTGCGCCCGCGTGGACACACGCAGCTTCGCATCGAGGTTCGACAGCGGTTCGTCCATCAGAAATGCGTTGGGCTCCCGCACGATTGCCCGCGCGAGCGCCACGCGCTGGCGCTGACCGCCCGAGAGCTCTGCGGGCTTGCGGTGGAGAAAGTCATCGAGCTCGACCATCGCCGAGGCGCGCCTCACCTTCTCGTCGTGCCCCGCGGTCTCGATCCCTCGCACTTTCAGCGGAAACCGGATGTTGTCGTAGACGGTCATGTTTGGGTAGAGCGCGTAGGACTGAAAGACCATCGCGACGTCGCGATCCTTTGGCTCGAGCGTGTTCACGACCTTGCCGTCGATCAGGATCTCTCCGCCCGTCGGATCCTCGAGCCCGGCAATCATCCGCATCGTCGTTGTCTTGCCGCAGCCCGAGGGTCCGAGCAGAACCAGAAACTCCCGATCTGCGATGGTCAGATCAAAATTGTCGACGCCGATGAAGCTGCCCCAGCGCTTTGACACGTTGCGAAGCTGAATTTCCGCCATCGCTCTCCCTCTTCGCACGCTTTTGCATACGCATGCAAAAACGCTAGACTTGCTCGGGTTGATTTGGCAAGTGCTAATTGACCGATCCGTGAGACCACTGGCAAATGCCTGATTTTCAATCAGAAAAGAGAATTGTCCTTGACTGCTACAAGGATATCGAGGCCGCCCCAGACCAGATCGGCAAAACCCTGTCGCGGCACATGGCGCCGGACGCGCTCTGGCGCGGGTGCCATCCGTTCAACACGCTCCACGGGCCGGAGGAGGTCGCCGCGACCTTTTGGGCGCCGCTCATGCGCGCCTTCAGTCATCTGGCCCGGCGCCAGGACATCTTTCTGGCCGGCCGCAACGAGATCGACGGAGAGGCGACGGTCTGGGTCGCCTCAATGGGTCATCTCATGGGGCTCTTCGATCGCGACTGGCTCGGCCTTCAGCCGACCGGCAAACTGATTTTTCTGCGATATGCGGAGTTTATGCGGATCGACGCCGGGCGGATCGCCGAGACGGCCCTGTTTTTCGACATCCCACATCTGATGATGCAGGCGGGGCTCAGACCCTTTCCCCCGCAAACTGCCGCCCATTTGGTACAGCCAGGACCGGAGCCGCACACCGGGCTCCTGTTTGACGCGCAACCCGCGGCCGAGGGCACGGCGACCCTGGCGGCGATCAACGCGATGGTCCGCGATCTCGGCACATGGAACCTCGGCCTGCCGCTCGAGGAGGAGCTGGCGCGGACCTGGCATGACGACATGCTGTGGTGGGGACCGGCGGGAATCGGTGCCAGCTACACAATCGCGCGCTACGCCGAGCAACATGCGGGGCCTTTTCGGGCGGCCTTCCGGGATCGGTCCGCCACCTCTCACATCTGCCGCATGGCCGAGGGGGAGTATGGCGGCTTTTTTGGGTGGCCGAACTTCACCGCGCGCCATATCGGCGGGTTCATGGGCATGCCCGGCTCGGAGACGCCGGGCGAGATGCGGGTGGTCGACATCTACCGCCGCAAAGGTGAGAAGCTCGCCGAGAACTGGGTGTTCATCGATCTCCTCCACTTCTGGAAGACACAAGGCGTGGACATTCTGGCACGGATGCAGACCGTCCCGCGCACCTGACGCTTGAGCCCTCTGCGACCGCCGAGTAGGCCGGGTGGGCGCACAGGTGGGGTGGTCGATGTCGCTCGTTCTTCTGGCCGAGCAAATCCTGAACGGGGTGCAGTTCGGCATCATGCTGTTTTTGATGGCGGCGGGCCTCACGCTGATCTTTGGTGTGATGGGTCTCATCAACCTCGCCCACGGCTCTCTCTATATGATCGGCGCGTTCGCGGCGGCGGCGGTCGCGGGGGCGACGGGCTCCTTTCTGCTGGCGATGGCCGCAGCGCTCGCGGCCGCAGCCATCACCGGCGTTTTGGTCGAACTCCTTGTGATCCGCCGCCTCTACGCCGCGCCCCATCTCGACCAGGTGCTCGCGACGTTTGCCCTGATCCTGATCTTCACCGAGGGCACGCGGTGTCTCTTCGGATCTTTCCCGCTCTATCTCGACGTGCCGGACGCGCTCTCGGGGCCGGTGGAGCTGCCGGGGGGCATCATCTATCCGCGCTACCGCCTTGCCCTGATCCTGATCGGCTTGACTGTGGCGGTCTTCCTCTGGTGGCTGACCACCCGCACGCGGCTCGGCATCCAGATCCGGGCGGGCGCCAATGATCGCGAGATGGTCGCAGCGCTCGGCGTCGACATCTCACGCCTCTACACGCTGGTCTTCGCGCTTGGAGCGGGGCTTGCCGGGCTCGCCGGCGCCCTGGTGGGCGCGATCCAGTCGGTTCAGATCGGCATGGGAGAGCCCGTCCTGATCCTTGCCTTCGTCGTCATCGTGATCGGCGGCATCGGCTCGATCAAAGGCGCGTTTGTCGGCGCCCTCCTCGTCGGGCTGACCGACACTCTCGGCGGGGTTCTGCTGCCGCTGCTCTTCGGGCTTGTGATGGCACCCGATGCAGCCGCGCAGACCGGCGCCGCGCTCGCATCCATGGCGATCTACGTCCTGATGAGCCTTGTTCTGATCTGGCGCCCCGCAGGTCTTTTCGGGGTGCGCGCGTGATCACCGAGCGGGCGCTCGCCATCCTGGTGATGGGGCTTTTGCTGGCGGTCGCGTGCGGCGCTCTCCTCACCGATGCACCCTTCACGATCACCCTCGCCACACGCGCTGCGATCCTGGCACTCGCCGCTGTCGGTCTCAACATTGCGCTCGGGATCGGGGGGATGGTCAGCCTCGGGCACGCCGTGTTCTTCGGGCTGGGCGGGTACGCGATGGGGATCCTCGCCCATCACGCGCAGACCTTCACACCGCTCCAACTCGGACCGTTCGTGATCGAGGGCACCAAGTCGATGCCGCTGATTTGGCTGTCGGCCATCGTCACGTCCGCCGCCGCAGGGCTTGTCATCGGCGCGCTTTCGCTTCGAACGAGCGGGGTCTACTTCATCATGATCACGCTGGCCTTCGGTCAGATGTTTTTCTACTTCGCCATCTCCTGGAGCGCCTATGGCGGCGAGGACGGTCTTTCGATCTATGTCCGCAATGGGTTTCCCGGATTGAACACCCTCCAGCCGATCCAGTTCTTTGCGCTGACATTCGTTCTGTTGGCGCTCGGCCTTCTGCTGATGGATCGGCTTCGGGCATCGCCCTTCGGTCTGGCGCTCAACGCAGCGCGGCAAGTGCCGCAGCGGGTTGAGGCCGTTGGGCTGTCGCCCGGCCGCCTGAAGCTTCTCGCGTTTGTCATCTCAGGCGCGGTGACGGGACTTGCGGGCGCCCTCTTTGCCGATCTCAACCGCTTTGTGAGCCCGTCCATGTTCAGCTGGCAGCTCTCCGGAGAATTGATCGTCCTGATCGTGATCGGCGGCGTCGGACGGCTGCCGGGCCCGGTGATCGGCGCCGGCCTCTTTGTCGCGCTCGAGCATTGGCTTGGCGGCCTGACCGAATACTGGTTGATCGCTCTGGGCGCCGTCCTCCTGCTGATCGTTCTCTTTGCCCGCGGCGGAGTGACGGGCCTTCTCACAGGTCGCGAGGGGCCGCATGTCTGAGCCGATCCTCGCGGCGCGGGGTCTCTCGAAGCGCTTTGGGGCATTGGCGGCGACGGACGATGTCTCGATCGACCTCCATTCCGGAGAGATCCATGCCGTCATCGGGCCGAACGGGGCCGGCAAGTCTACTTTGATTGCGCAGATCTGCGGCACGCTCCGGCCGGATGCCGGGCGGGTGGAGGTCCTCGGTCGCGACCTGACGCGGGCGACAGCGGCAGCGCGGGCCCGCGCGGGGCTCGGACGGACCTTCCAGATCTCAGCGCTTGCGATGGAAGACACCGTTCTCGAGAACGCACTCCTCGGGGCTCTCTGGCGCCCCTGGCGCCTCTTCGGGGCGGCGCGTGGCGACCGGAACCTCGTCGCCGCAGCGGAGGCGGCGCTCGACCGGGTCGGTCTCGCCGATCGCCGCGCGGACCGGACGAGCGCGCTCAGCCATGGGGAGCGGCGCAAGCTTGAAGTGGCAGTGGCCCTTGCGCTGAAACCAAAGGCCTTTGTGATGGACGAGCCGATGGCCGGGCTCGGCACAGACGGCTCCCGCGAGATGACGGCGTTCCTCGATCACCTCCGCGCCGAGGCGCCCGTTTTGCTGGTGGAGCACGACATGGACGCGGTCTTCGCGCTCGCCGATCGGATCAGCGTGCTCGACTACGGCCGGATCATCGCCACGGGGCCCGTCGACGCGATCCGGCGCGATCCAGCCGTTCGGGCCGCCTATCTCGGGTCGGAGGCATGAGCCTCCTCGCGCTCCGCGGGGTGACGGCGCGGTACGGTGCGAGCCAGGCCCTCTTCGGCGTCGATCTCAATGTCCGGAGGGGCGAGGTCGTGGCCCTGATGGGCCGCAACGGCATGGGCAAAACCACAACGGTCAAGTCGATCTGCCGGATGCTTCCCGCCGAAGGCGAACTCACCTTCGACGGCACCGACCTCCGGCGGCTGCCGAGCCACCGCGTCGCGCGCCTTGGGATCGGTCTCGTCCCAGAGGGACGGCGCCCGTTCCGAGCCCTCACCGTGCGTGAGAACATGGCGGCGGTAGCGCGCCCCGGCGACTGGACCCTCGCGCGGGTCGGCACGCTCTTTCCCCGGCTGGAAGAACGCTGGGACCAGCGCGCCGCCTCTCTGTCGGGCGGCGAGCAACAGATGCTGGCGATTGGGCGGGCACTGGTGACAAACCCGCGGCTCCTGATCCTCGATGAGGCGACGGAGGGCCTCGCCCCGTTGGTCCGCCAGGAAATCTGGTCAGCGCTCGCGGCGCTGAAACGGGGCAGCGGGCTTGCCCTGCTCGTCATCGACAAATCCGTGGCCGAGCTTTCGCGGATCTCGGACCGTGCGGTGATCCTCGAGCGAGGGCGCACGGTGTGGGACGGAGCGATGAGCGACCTCACAGCGGACATCTCCGAGCGTTTCGTCGGGATCTAGCGTCACCCGTTGCGCGGCTCGCATGCAATGTGTATACATTTTGTATGACTGCCACATACACCAAAGACAGCTGCCTTGAGGACCTCCGGCGCCGGATCCTGTCGACGGAGCTCTCACCGGGGGCGGATCTCGATGAGGCGACGCTGTCGGGGCAGTACGGAATCTCTCGGACACCCCTCCGAGAAGTGCTGCAGCGCCTCGGCGGCGCGGGCTATGTCAGCCTGACAGCGAACCGGGGCGCCAAGGTCGCCTCAATGGACATCTCGACGATGCGGGTCTTTTTTCAGACCGCGCCCATGATCTACGCGAACATCTCCCGGCTGGCGGCGGAGAACCGGCGCCCGGCGCAGGTCGATGCGCTCCGTGTTGCGCAGGCGCAATTCGCATCGGCATCGGACACCGAGGCGACGGCGCTCGCCAATCACAGCTTCCACCGAATCATCGGCGAAATGGCAGAGAACCCCTACCTGATGGCGTGCCTCGAACGGCTGCTGATCGATCACACGCGCCTCAGCCAGACCTTTTATCGTCCGACCTCCGAAGCCGAGGCGGAGCTGATTGCACAGGCCTCGGCGCAACATGATGCGCTGATTGAGGCGATCGCCGGCTCGGATGCGGCGCAGGCGGTCGACCTGACGCTCGCGCATTGGGATCTCTCCCGCGACCGGATGGAGCGGTTCGTGCGCCCCGATCCCCTGCCCGTTGACGTGATGACGGAGCGCTCGCATGCGGTTTGACGGCATCTACACCCCACTCGTGACGCCCTACCGCGACGACTTTTCGTTGAACGAGGATGCGCTGGCCGACACGGTCGAGCACCTCGTCGCCGCCGGCATCCACGGCGTGATCGTGGCTGGCACGACAGGGGAGTACTACGCCCAAACCCCGGAAGAGCGCATCGAGATGATGGGCCGCGTCCACGCGCTTCTGAAGGGTCGCCTGCCTCTGATCGTGGGCACCGGCGCGATGCGGACCGAGGACAGCATCCTCTATGCTGAGGCCGCGAAGGCCGCGGGCGCCGACGCCCTCCTCATCGCAACGCCGCCCTATGCCTATCCGACCGGGCGGGAAATCGCGCTCCACGCGCTCGCCATCGACCGGGCGGCGAACTTGCCTGCGATGCTCTACAACTACCCCGGCCGGATGAGCGTGAACATGGACGAGGAGTGCCTCGACAGGCTCGGCCGCTCCCCCAATTTCTGCGCGATAAAAGAGAGCTCGGGCGATCCGAACAGGCTCCATATGCTGGCCCGCGATTACCCGCACATCCAGCTCGCCTGCGGGATGGACGACCAGGCGTTGGAGTTTTTTGCCTGGGGGGCGCGGTCCTGGGTCTGCGCCGGCTCCAACTTTGCCCCGGAGGCGCACATCGCGCTCTGGCAGGCCTGTGCCGTCGAGGGGGACTTCACAAAGGGTCGCGCGATCATGTCGGCCATGCTGCCGCTCATGCGCGTGCTCGAGCAGGGCGGCGCGTTCATCCAGTGCATCAAGTACGGTCTGACCTTGCGCGGCATCGACGCCGGCCCGCCCCGCCGACCGCTGCAGCCCCTCAACAAAGACGACCGCCGCACCCTCGAGGAGGTGATCCGCACCATGTCCACCCGGATCCGAGCCATTGCGGACGGCACTCCATGACCGCGCTTCTGACCCGTGCCGAATACGCCGCCATCGCCGCTGAGCAGAGCCTCCCCGAGGCCCCGTTTGTCGACGGTCGGTTCCATGCAGGCTCCGGCACCCCCCTCCCGGTTCTGAACCCTGCAACGGGCGAGGCCCTCTGCACCGTTGCGGCCGCCGGCGGTGAGGACATCGAGCTCGCCGTCTCCCGCGCGCGCGAGGCGTTCGAACAGGGGGTCTGGTCAAAACGCCATCCGTCCGAGCGCAAGGATGTGCTGATCCGCCTCGCAAAGCTGATGACACGCCGACGCCGAGAGTTGGCCGTGCTCGAAAGCCTCGACGCCGGCAAGCCGATCCGGGATTGCGAGACCATCGACATTCCCGAAGCGATCTCCACCATCAAGTGGCACGCCGAAGCCATCGACAAGATCTACGACCAGGTGGGCCCCTCGGGCGACGATGCGCTGTCGCTCATCGTGCGAGAGCCCGTGGGCGTCGTCGCGGCGATCCTGCCGTGGAACTTCCCACTCCTGATGCTCGCCTGGAAGATTGCGCCCGCGCTCGCCGCCGGCTGCTCGGTGATCGTGAAACCTGCAGAGCAGACGCCGCTGACTACGCTCCGCATGGCGGAGCTGGCGCAGATGGCGGGCGTTCCGCGGGGTGTTCTTCAAGTGCTGCCGGGGGACGGCCCCGCGGTCGGGGCGCCCCTCGGGCTCCACCCGGGCGTCGACATGGTCAGCTTCACCGGATCGACCGAGACGGGTCGGCGGTTCCTGCGGTATTCAGCGGACTCGAACCTCAAGAAAGTCGTGCTCGAATGCGGCGGCAAGAACCCGGCAGTCGTGCTCCGAGACGCTGAGCATCTCGATCACGTGGCCGCACAGATCGCCCAAGCCGCGTTTTGGAACATGGGCGAGAACTGTTCCGCCGTCTCCCGCCTGATTGTGCACCGCGAGGTGAAGAGAGATCTGCTCGACCGCCTGATCGCGCAGCTTCGAGAGTGGCGGGTCGGCGACCCGCTCGACCCCGCAACCCGGGTCGGAGCCTTGATCGACGCAGACCATGTGGCCAAAGTTGCGGGCTATATCGACGGAGAGGCGCTGTCCGGCGGCACCCCCGATGGTCCCTTCCTTGCGCCGACGGTCTACGATGTCGACCGCGACGATCCCCGCGCGCGGGAGGAGATCTTCGGACCGATCCTCTCGGTGATCGAGGTTGCCTCCGACGACGAAGCCATCGCCCTCGCCAATGACACGGCCTACGGTCTGACCGCGGCGGTCTTCACGGCAAGCGGGCGCAGCGCCCTCCGTGCCGCGCGCGAGATCCGGGCCGGCACGGTCACCGTCAACTGCTACGGCGAGGGCGACATCGCGACGCCCTTCGGCGGCTACAAGCTCTCGGGCTTTGGCGGGCGCGACAACGGCCTCCACGCCCATGACCAGTACACTGAGCTCAAGAC
>JBCCWM010000067.1:0-14846 GCA_039193505.1 Pseudomonadota bacterium
GCGTCTTCGAGCAAGCGCTCGAGAAAGGCGGGCTCCAGCACGGCTCGGACCAGAACGCGTCGTGTGATGTCATCCATGCGATACCCTCCGAAGCGAGGCTAGGCGATTGCGCCAGGCTATTCGATCAGAAACTCGCACGGGATGCGGTGTGGGGTCCTGCCGGGAGAATGTCGACAGAAGCCCGCTTCGCCGCGCCTGCCTTGGGGGGTGGCGGGGGCACTGCCGGAGGGAGGCAGGGCGCCCCACCGGCAGGCGCGGCGAAGGGACGGGTGCTACGGGGACGCCGGTGCAGCGTCAGTTCACGTAGCGACCGTGCAAATCGCCGAGGATGACAATGTCGTAAAACCACGCCCGCCAGTTCCGATACCACTCAGTGCCCACAACGGTTGCCGGCATGCTGTTGGCATAGGTTCCGAGAATGTAGGGCACCCCGATCCGGCGCGCGATCTCCATGCACTCGTGATAGCTGTGCATGCCGCCGCCGACCAGATAGGCCACAATGGCGAGTGTGTACTGTTTCAGGTGCTCCGTGTCGGTTTCCTTGATGTTTCCGAACGCATGGGCCGCTTGCAGAAGCGTGCCCGTGGTGCCTGAAATCGCCCCGGCGAAGAGCAGGTTGTTCTGGTCGACCTCATCGTAGAAGGCCTGAGCCGCCTGATTGCCGTTGACACCCGCCTGGGCCACCGCATCCATTGTGCGGCCTCGTTCGATCGCAACAGTGGGCAGAATGTGGCCCTCGTCTCTCGGCAGCACGCCGGCGAGGTTTGTCGGCGGCGGAACCAGCGCACGGTCGATGTTGCGCCGGCCGCGCTCCCGTCGGTTGTCGAACCAGTCCTCGCGCACGCGGGGCGCCCACGCGGCGTACCGCCGCTGAACCGCCTGAAACTCGAGCGCACCCATGTTTGCGAAGCCGCCGTTTGCGCCTACGCCCTTTGCGTAAGACTTGGGGGGATACCTGTCGGAGTTCAGAATCTTCCGACCAACGGTATCGTGGATCGACATCACCTGGTCGAGGCGACCGTTCTGCAGCGTATTCATAAATTCGCGCCACTTGGTTTCGATCGCCATGCTCTTGGGGTTCTCTTCATTTATCCGGCCGAACCCCATGTTGCCATTGGTGAAGTAGTAGTGCTGGGTGTCTTTCAGGATTTTGATTTTGTTCGTCTCGTCGCGTTCCACCAAGTAATCGAGGTACTTCTTAACGCCGCGCGTCACCTTGTCGACGGCCGGTGCCGTAAAGGCGCGGTTGCTGAGGGCCTTCGCGGCCAGGAGGCTCTGACACTCGGCGCGTCGCTTCTTGCTGCGCGTGGCATCGTAGGCGGTCAGGGGATGCGGCACAGCGGCCGGCGTCGGGTGCGGCGCATAGACGACGCTGTGGCCTGTGTAGGCCCAAGGGAAGTAGCCAACGGGCAAGTGGAGGCCGTGGTGCGCCGCGTAGTTATCTTGCTGCGTCGTGTCCTTGACGAAAAGATACATATCAACCTCGATCTCACATAACGGCAGTGCCGCGGGTTTCTGTTCGAGACCGCGGGACGCCCCCGGAGAGAGGCAGCATGTGCCCCGCGATCTGTAACCCTCTGTCGGGCACGGACCGCGGGCGGTTCAAAACAAGTGAAAAAAAATTGTGGTGGGCCGCTGTAACAGCGAGCGGCTGGTTCAGGTCTTTGTCAGATAGGTTTTGTCAAAGAGCATGTGGACGCCCTTTTCGCCGTCGACCACCTGGGTGATCCGCAGGTCGCCGGCGAGGGAGAGGAGCATGTAGGCCTTGCCGCGGGTCAGTCCGGTGCGGGCGGCGACCTCCCCGATCATCTGGCGAAGCGCGCGGCGCATCGCTTCGTCGAGGTTTTCGTGGAACGCCATCGAGATGAGAAGAGTTGCGGTCTCGGCAAAGGGCATGGAGAGGTCCATGTCCTTGCGGACCGTCAGCCGGAACCGTCCGGTCAGCGCGGTCTCGAGCCCGGTCAGGCAGACTTCCCCATCGCCTTGGCAGCCGTGGCCGTCTCCGGCCATGAAGAGCGCGCCCTCCTGGAACACGGGCAGATAGAGGGTCGTGCCGGGCTTCAGCTCCTTGTTGTCCATGTTGCCGCCGAAGGCGCGGGGCTCCGCCGCGCCGACCCGGCCCCAGGCTTTGGGGGGCGCGACCGCCATGATGCCGAAGAACGGGTCGAGCGGCAGCTCGAGGCCCCAGGGGAGGGTGCAGATGTTGCGCTCCCGGTCGATCGGGATGTGCATCAGCTCCGGCTCGGGGAAGTCCTCGGGCAGCGCGCCGAGGAGGGGCAGGATCGCGGTGTAGCCCCAGTCCTGCGCCGGTGCCGCCTCGAGGATATCGACCTGGAGGACATCGCCCGGCAGCGCCCCCTCCACCGCGACGGGGCCGGAGACCATGTGGGACGTCGCGCCCTGGCGCGGCTCGTGATAGTCGAGCGCTGCGATGTGCGCGGCGAGGACGCCGGCCTCGGGCAGAACACTCCGCGTCGCGGCGGGCAGGCAGTGGAAGACCACCTCTTCGCCCGAGGCGATGCTCGCCACGGGTCCGCGGTCTGCGTCGAAAAAACCGAAGGTCAGGTTTTCGGGTGTCCAATCGATGGTGGTCGTCATGGCGTGGGTCCTTCAGGAGCGGGCACCCGAGCGGGCCGGGAGGAGGCCGTCGGGGCGAAAGAGAAGCGCTGCGATCACGCAGGCGAGAACGATGGCGTCGCGGTAGGGGGAGAGCGCCTCGGGCAGAAACGCCTGGGTCATGACTTCGATCCCGCCGACCACAAAGCCGCCGAGGACGGCCCCGCCGAGGCTGCCGAGCCCGCCGAGGACAGTGGCGATGAAGGCCTTGAGCACGGGAAAGAACCCCATCATCGGATCGACGGAGCCGCGCTGCGCTGTCCAGACAACCGCGGCCGCGCCCGCAAGGAGGCCCGAGATCGCAAAGGCTGTCGCGACCACCCGGCTCGCACGGACCCCGAGGAGGCGGAGCATCTCGAAGTCTTCGGCCGCGGCGCGCATCGCCATGCCTGTTGTTGTGCGCCGCAGAAAGAGCGTGAGGCCCGCCAGCGCCGACAGCGCCACCACGATGGAGATCGTGGGTCCCACGCCGATCACGATGTCGCCCACGCGGTAGCTGCTCGACCAAGCGGCGGGCAGCGAGATCGGGACCGGGCGCGGCGAGATCGTGTTCTGGAAGAGGATCTTCAGGATCTCGGAGACGGCAAAGCTGGTGATCAGGAGCGCGACGACATCGGCGCCCCGCATCGCCCGGAAGGCCGCCCGCTCCATCGCGAGCGCGATCACGACGGCAGCCCCGACGCCCACGGCCAGCGCGCCGAGGGGCGGCATCCCGAAGGCAAGGGAGAGAAAGATGCCGTAGCCGCCGAAGGTCATGATCTCGCCATGGGCGAAGTTGATCAGCCGCACGATGGAAAAGACGATCGCAAGGCCGAGCGCCAGCATGGCGTAGACCCCACCGAGGCTGATCGCATTGATGATCTGCTGAATGACGAAATCCATCGCTCAGGCCGCCAGATAGGCTTGGCGGAGGACGGGGTCGTTCGCGATTGCCTCGGGCGCGCCGGCGGCCGCCACGGCGCCGTTGGCGAGCACCACCGCGTGGTCGGCGACCTCGAGCGCAAGGGTGGCGTTCTGCTCGACGAGCAGGATCGAGATCCCCTCGGCGCGGAGCTCCTCGACGATGTCGAAAATCCGGTCGACCATCTGGGGCGCGAGCCCGAGGGAGGGCTCGTCGAGGAGGAGGAGTTTCGGCGCGCTCATCAGCGCACGCGCGACGGCGAGCATCTGCTGCTCGCCCCCCGAGAGGAGCCCGGCGAGCTGGCGGCGCCGCTCTCCGAGGATCGGGAACCGCTCCATCAGCGCCGTGCGCCGGTCCGCCGCCAGTGCAGCGTCGGGCACCACGGCGCCCGCCACCTTGAGGTTGTCCTCGACGCTGAGGGACGCGAAGATCCGGCGCCCCTCGGCCGAGATCGCGACGCCCGCGCGGACGATGTCCTCAGGCGCTGCCCCTGTCCTGTCCTGCCCGAAAATCCGCACCGTCCCGGAGGCCATGGGCCGTGCGCCCGCCACGGCCATGACCGTGGAGGTCTTGCCCGCCCCGTTCGCGCCGAGAAGCGCCGTCACAGCGCCCCTCGCCACGCTGAGCGACACCCCCCGCACGGCATGGACCTGCCCGTAGCGCACGTCGAGGCCCGCGACCTCCAGAACGGTGTCCGCCATCAGGGCGCCGGCAGGATCGCCGGATCTGCGGCGGAGCGCAGGATGAACACCTTCTCCCCGTCGCCGGTGATCTGCGCCACCACCACGTCGCGGAGCGGCATCCGGTCGGTGCCCGCGAACGTGTAATCCGACATGATCCCATCGCCGTTCTCGATCGACGACATCGCGGCAGCGACGGCGCGCGGATCCGTGGTGCCCGCGGCCGCCACGGCCGTTTCGATCATGTAGGCGATGTCGCAGCCGTTGACGTAGTAGTTGTTGTCGGGCGTGTTGCCGGTCGCGGCCTCGTATTTCTCGATGAACTCAGCGTATTGCGAGCCCTCGTCCGGGAAGCCGCCCGAGGTGTGGACGACCCCGTCCACCACTTCGCCGAGCCCGCGCACCGTCGGCGTGTCGAGGACGTCGCCGCCCATCACCTGAGTGTCTATCCCCGCCCCCCGGAGCGCGCGGATTAAGGCGGGGAAGTCGGGCTCCCACGCCCAGGTCACGATCACGTCCGGCGCCGGATCCGCGGCGGCGATGGTCGTGACGATGGCCGAAAAATCGGGCTGGTTGAGGGAGTAGAGGCTCTCGCCCAAGACCTCGCCGCCGAGGCTTTCGAACGCGGTCCCGAAATACTCCGGTCCGCCGAGGGTGTAGGCGGAATCCGGCGATTTCACGAGCCACACCCGCTCGAACCCTTGGTCGCGGGCATAGGTGGCGAGCACCGTTCCCTGCTGGTTGTCGGCCGGATAGCTCCCGAAGACGTGCTCGCCCACCATGGTCAGGACGGGCGCCGTGCCCGCGAAGGTCATCGTCGGCACGCCGTCCGGCAGCGTGATCTGCGCGGCCGCAATCGTTGGGTCCGCGTCGGCGGAGGAGACGATGAACTGCGCGCCCTGGTCCAGCATCTCCTGGACCACCTGGACGCCGACGGCGATGTCGGAGCGGGTGTCCTCCACGATCAGCTCCACCGGCAGCGTGCCGTTGAGACCGCCTTTGGCATTGATCTCGTCGATGCAGAACTGGAACCCGGCATAGGCCGGGCCGTCATAGGGGGCGAGGTAGCCCGACTGGGCGGACATCACGCCAATGATGTAGCTGTCCTGCGCGAGGGCGGGGCCTGTCAGGGCGAGGGCGCTGGTCGCGGCCAACAGGGTTGGTTTGAGGGTCATGAGGTGGCCTCCTTTTCGGGTCTGGTCTCTTGGGGTTCGGCATGTGCCGCGGTGCGTCCGCAGCCGACATAGGCCTCGATCACCGTCGGGTCGGCGCGAATGCTCTCGGGCGTGCCCTCGGCGATGACGGCGCCGCGGTTCATCACCACGATGCGGGTGCTGAGCCGGTTCACGAAGCGGAGATCGTGATCGATCAGCAGCATGCCGGTGCCGCGCGCCTCGACAACTCGGAGCAGCCGGTCGGCGAGGTCCTCGGTCTCGGCGGGGTTCATCCCTGCCGCCGGCTCGTCGAGCAGGATCAGCCCCGGGTCCTGCGCCATCGCCCGCGCGATCTCGAGCCGCTTGCGTGCGCCGTAGGGCAGCCCGCCGGCCCGCTGCGTGGCGACGTCGCCGAGGTCGAAGGCGGCAAGCTCGCGGAGCGCGATCTCGGCGCCGGACCGCTCCCCGTGGCCGGCCGCCAGCGCGGACACGAGGACGTTCTGGTAGACGGTCAGCCCGTCAAAGAGCCTGAGGTTCTGGAAGGTGCGCGCGACGCCCAGACGGGCGATCCCGTCCCGTGGCGCCTGGAGAAGATCGGCCTCGCCGAAGCGCGCCGTCCCGTCATCGGCGTCATAGGCCCGCGTCAGGAGGTTCACGAGCGTCGATTTGCCGGCCCCGTTCGGCCCGATCAGGCCGGTTATCTTGCCCGTCGGCGCGGTCAGACCGGCACCTGCGACGGCTTGGACACCGGCAAAGCTCTTCGACAGACCCTCTGCGCGGAGGAGGGTGGTCGCATTTGGCGACCGGATCGCGGCGGTCTCTGTCGTCGCTTTGATCGGGCGGAAGAGCGCTGCATCGGCCCGGGGACCGAGCTCCACCGTGCCGATCAGACCTTGGGGCCGGAGCCAGATCACGAGAAGGATGGCGAGGCCGAGCGCGACGGTCGTCAACCCGAAGACGGCGGGCAGCTCAAACCCGAGGACACTGATCCCGCCCTCCAATCGGCGCACCCCGTCCTGGAGGAGAGTGACGGCAACGACCCCCGTGACGGCCCCGCTCACGGTTGTCATGCCGCCCACGATCAGCATCGCGACCTGCGCAAACACCAGTCCGAGGTAGAACGACGCGGGCGAGAACGCACCCAGCATATGCCCATAGAGCGCGCCGGCGAGTGTCGCCATGGTGCCCGACAGACACCAAGCTTGAAAGCGTGTGCGTCGGGGGTTGATGCCAAGCGCTTCGGCCGCGGCGGCGTCATCGCGGACGGCCCGGGCCATCAGACCCCAGCGGCTCTCCCGATAAAGCCGGGCGATCACGATAAAACACAGCGCGACCGCGAGGATCGGCAGCACATCCGTGATCCGGGTGATGCCGTAGAAGGTCTGACTGCCCCGGGTGATCTCGCGCCCGCCGACGGCGAGGCTGTGCAGAATGATGAGGAGCCCGAGGGTCGAAATCGTCGCGGAGGCTCCGGCAAGCCTCGCAATCGCACTGCCGCTCGCCGCCGCGAGGGCGAGGCCCGCGAGCGCGACAAGCGGGGCTGCGGTCAGGAGGCCGAGCTCATGTCCGGCCAAAAACCCCGGCAACTCCGGCAGGGCGGTGCGCTGGAGCGCAGCGGCCATCGTCAGAATGCCGGAGGTGTAGGCCCCGACGAGCATGAAGGCGCCGTGGCCGAAAGACACAATGCCAGTGTTCCCGCAGAACACCCCGAGCGCGACGACCGCTGCCACATTGACGCTGAGCAGAACCGCGATCCGCTCGCCTGTGCGCCCGAACAGGGCCACGAGCGCGAAGACGATCAGCGCCAGTCCAAGGACGCAGACCGCCGTCTGCACCGCGTTGGCGGCGCGAAGCCGCGCGGGCAACAAGGCGAGCGGCGCGCTCACCGCGCCGCGAGCTCCGCTATGAGGGTGTCTGTGTCGCGCTGGCGGCAATAGCCTTTGATCGTGCTGAGGGAGTGATCGTGGCGCGCTTGCGTGTAGGTCAGGCACGCATCCGTGACCTGCGTCACCAGATACCCGAGATCGCAGGCGTCGCGGATCGCACTCTCCACGCACTGGTCCGTGACAAGGCCTGCGATCACCAGCTGTTTGATCCCCAGATTGCGGAGGACGTAGTCGATATGGGTCGAGACAAAGACCGAGGATGACGTCTTGGGCAGGACGATCTCATCGCCGTCGGGTGCGATCTGATCGATGACCTTGCCGTCCCAAGAGCCCTTGGGGACGTGGAAGCCCGTGATCTTGTAGTCGAGGGAGCGGTCGCGACCGTCGAGGGTCAGACTTTCGATGGTGGTGTACATCACCTCGATCCCGGCTGCACGGCAGGCGCCCTGGAGACGGGCCATATTGGGGATCACACGGCCCTCGAGCTCATCGAAGAACCACCCGTAGTCGCGGTCGAAATCCTGCGGCTGAAGTCCCTTGAACTCGCCCCCATCGCGGCGTGCACAGTAATTCTGCACGTCGACGAAGAGGAGGGCCGACTGCTTCGGGATCAGCGGGACGTCGCGGGTCAGGGTCACGGCAGCGCCTCCAGACGGTCGGCAAGGGCCGCAGCCAGGCGATCCGCCCAACGGGCAACCCCAGCGTCATCGGCAATTTCGTCGTTGCGGATCTCAATCAGGCAATGCGGCACCCCGCGAGGCTCCGCGTGGTGGGGGATAAACCAATCCCCGTCATCCTCGATCCGGTAGGGTTCGTTGATGGCTAGGATCAGGTTCGGATCCGCGCGGTGGAGCGAGGCCATCAGATGCTCCGCCGTGGGCAGATCCCGCCGGCTCAAAAACCCCGCCTGCCAGGGTCGGTCCTGCCCATTGAGGTGCGGCGTGAAGCTGTGAATGGAGATGGCAGCGCGGCGCGGATGCCGCGCAAAGGCCTCGGCGATGGCGGTGTCCATGGGGCGAAGGATTTGGGCAACCCGGGTCTCGCGCTCCGCGTCGGTCAGACCGCGGTTCGCGGGAACGGCGGCGCCGTGGCTGACCTCGGGGATTGAGGTTGGACTCCCCGGGGGACGGTTCGCATCGATCACAAGACGCGAGTAGCGTTGCAGGATCAGCGGCGCGCCAAGCGCGCCAGCCAGACGCCGGGCCACATCGGCGGCGCCAATGTCCCAGCCGCGATGGCTCTCGAGGACCTCTTCCGTGACGCCCAGGCCGTTGAGGGCCGCCGGCACCGCGCGCCCCGCATGCTCGCAGACCAAGAGGATCTGCGATCGGCTCTCGGGGTTCAGAACCTCGACAGGGGTGGGGTCGGCCGGGCCAAGCAACCCGTGATGCGCCACAGCAAGCATACCGCCATCTTGGCGAAATCAAATTTTCAAGGCGAGTCGGATTTGCGTTGACTGAAAGAAATTCGCCAACAACCCTGGCACGGATGTCGGTGCGCACTCTGATTGAACACTATTCGAACAGTTTGACTCAAACTGAGCGCAAACTGGCTGCGGCCCTCCTGTCGGACTACCCCTATGCAGGGCTCGCGCCGATGCAGACACTGGCCGAGCGGGCGGAGGTCAGCCCGCCCTCGATCTCGCGCTTTGTGGGCAAGCTCGGTCTCTCGGGCTATGCCGAAATGCAGCGCCAGCTCCTGGCCGAGCTTCGCGAAGGGACGATGTCGCCGGTCGAGATCCACGAAGCCTCCGAGACGATTGAGGGGGGCTACCTGGCGGAGTTCGTGTCCCGCGCCGCGGCCCAAGTGAACCGCGCCGCGCAGGCCATCACAGAGGCGCAGTTCGACCGGATCTGCGCGCTCGCCGCGGACCCGCGGCGCACGCTCTACACCATCGGCGGTCGGGTCAGCGACAACATCGCGCGCCACCTGGCCTTTCATTTGGGCCAGGCCCGCGCGGGCGTCTTTCACATGTCCCGCGATCCGGAGGTCTGGCCGGAGGATCTTCTGCGGATGAAGCCGGGCGACGTTCTGGTAGTCTTCGACTTCCGCCGGTACGAGGCCAATCTGGAGGCGCTGGCTCGGAAGGCGGCACACGACCAGAAGGCCCAGGTTGTGGTCATCACCGACAAGTGGCTCTCGCCGATCAACCGCTCTGCCACCGAAGTGCTTGCCGTTCCGATCGAAACCGGCACGATCTGGGACAGCTATGCTGCGGCGCTCGCCGTGACAGAGGCCCTTGCCGCCCGAGTGGCGAGCGCGGATTGGGACAAGGTGCGGGCACGCATCACCGCGTGGGACGCGGCACGGACGATGGATGGGGACGGGTCATGAAGCCACTGATCTTTGCGGCAACCTGCGATCTGGCGGGCAAGGTTCGGGGCAAAGCCTTCCCGGCCGAGGATCTTGAGCGCCGGCTGATCCGCGGCGTGGGCTGGACGCCCACAAACGTCCAGATCAACTGCTTCGACGGGATCGGCGAGAGCCCGTTCGGCGCGCTCGGCGATCTCCTCCTGATCCCGGACCGATCAGCGGATGTCCGCGCTGTCTACGACGCGCAGACCGAGCATTTCATCCTCGGCGACATCGTCTCGCTCGATGGCGAGCCCTGGGCGCTTTGCACGCGGTCGATCCTGAAAGACGCCCTCGCCCGGCTCGAGCGGGTGGCGGGTGTCCAGCTCCTCGCCGCGTTCGAACACGAGTTCCAGCTCCTCTGCGACCCCGTGCGGGATGGCGAGGCCTATGGCCGCGCCGGCTTCGAAGCCAACCGCGTCCTCTGCGAGAGCCTGATGCAGCGCCTCTCGGAGGCGGGGCTCGCGCCCGACAGCATCATGAAGGAGTACGGGCGTAACCAGTACGAAGTTGTCATCGGTCCCGAGCTCGGTGTGCGGGCCGCGGATGCCGCCGTGATCCTGAGAGAGCTCACCCGATCCACGGCCCGGCATCTTGGGGAGGTGGCGACGTTCACGCCGATCCGCGATCCGGCGAGCGTCGGCAATGGCGTCCACATCCACATGAGTTTCGTTGACGCGGACGGGGCGCCCGCGACCTACGATGACGCCGCCCCATACGGCATGTCGCGCCTGACCCAGGCCTTCGCGGCGGGGGTCTTGAAGTATCTGGACGCGATCCTGGCGCTCACCGCGCCATCCGTGATCTCGTATCTCCGCCTGACGCCGCATCGCTGGTCGGCGGCCTACAACAATCTCGGCTTCCGCGACCGGGAAGCCTCGTTGCGGGTCTGCCCCGTGACGGCGAAGGACCCCGCGAGCATCGCCCGGCAGTTCAATCTTGAGTACCGCGCCGGCGATGCCGCGGCCTGCCCGCATCTCGCCCTCGCTGCGATCGTTCACGCTGGCTGCCAGGGCATCGAGGAGGATCTGCCGGCGCCGACGCCAACTGAGGAGGATGTGTCCCTCCTGTCGGACGCCGCGCTGTCGGAGATGGGTCTTCAGCGCCTCCCCACGACATTGGACGCGGCACTCGACCGGTTTGCGGAGAACCCAGTGGTGGCCGCATGGTTCCGTGACCCCTTTTGCGAGGTCTACCGCCTCCACAAGCTGGCGGAGATCGCCCATGTTGCGGGCCTTGAGACTGACGCTCAGTGCCGGGCTTACGAGGCGACGTACTAGGGCGCTGTCCGTGCCGGTATGCGCGCCTCCGACGGGCGCTCCAGACCCTCAGTTGCGTTGCTCGCTGGCCTATTAAGATGCCGCGGGTGCAGACGGGATTTGGTGTGGGCGGACCTGTCCGGCCAGACCCACAGGTCTCTTTGATGGACAGACCGCGGGCCGCCGCGGCGATCGCCGATCCCCGGGCGCGTCAGGCGTTCAGGAAGTCCCAGACACGACTGATCACGACGGACCCCTCGCCGACTGCGCTCGCCACCCGCTTCACCGAGCCTGCGCGGACATCTCCGACGGCGAAAATGCCAGGATGCGATGTTGCATAGGCGGAGTGGGCTCCAGCCTCTTGCCCCGTGATGACAAACCCCTTGGCATCGAGCTTCACATGCCCCGACAGCCAGCCAGTGTTGGGCGCCGCACCGACCATCACGAAGACGCCGCGGGCGTCGAGATGCCAGTCCCGCGCCGAGGCCTTGTCGGAGATTGTGATCCCGCTCAGATGATCGTCCCCGTGGAGCCCCGTCATCTCGCTGCCGTAGTGGATCGTGATGTGTGGATGCGCCTCGAGACGAGAGCTCAAGTAGGAGGACATCGACGCGGCGAGGGTCTGGCCGCGCACCAGAAGGTGCACATGTTTGGCTGAGCGGGCGAGGAACATGGCCGCCTGCCCGGCAGAGTTGCCGCCGCCGATCACCGCCACCTCGACCTCCCGGCAGTAGCGCGCCTCGACATCTGTCGCGGCATAATAGAGGCCCGCGCTCTCGAACTCCTCCAGCCGCTCGATCGGGAGCTTGCGGTACTGGACGCCCGTTGCGACCACCAGCGCACGGGCACAGACCTCGACCCCGTCTTCGAGGGTGACGCAGAACAATCCGTCCTCGCGCAGATCGAGCCGGCTCGCGCGGCGCGGCACGGCAAATTTCGTTCCGAACTTCATCGCCTGGACTTCCCCCCTCCAGCAGAGATCGGCGCCTGAGATGCCCGTGGGAAAGCCCATGTAGTTCTCGATCCGGCTTGACGTGCCCGCTTGCCCGCCGATGGCCATGTCTTCAAGGACGAGGGCCGACAACCCCTCGGATCCGGCGTAAACCGCCGCGGCGACGCCCGCCGGACCGCCGCCCACGATCAGCACGTCGACCAGGTTGTTTCGTGCAATCGCAATGTCGAGGCCGAGGCGGCGCGCGATCTCTCGCGGGGTCGGGTCCGGCACGACGTCGGTTTTGCCGAAGATTGCCGCGGGCTCGGCCGTGCCGATGTTGCACTGATGGGCCAAGGCCTCCGCCTCGTGCTCGCCCACGGTCATGCTGTTGTAGGGGATCCGGTTGCGACCTGCGAAACTGGCGATGGCGCGGATGTTGCGGTCAACCTCCGCCCCGATCAGGGTCAGCGCGGCCTGGTTGCTCTCTAGGAGACGGCGGCGGCGCGCGGCGAAGACAGTGATGATGATGTCCGACATCTCCGGCACGCGCGACATCAGGTCGAGCATCGCCTCCCGCTCCACACAGAGGAGCGTGCTGTCCTGCACCGCGCGGGCCCCCATCTGCAAACGCGCGCCGGAGAGAAACGAGATCTCGCCGAAGAACTGGCCGGGCCCGAGCGTCGCGCCTCCCCCATACCGCCCGCCCGTGCGCGGATCGACGGCCTCCAGCTCCCCGTCGAGGAGGTAGCAGAACCGCTCCATCGCGTCGCCCGGCTGATACACCATCGCGCCGGCGGCCACCTCTTCGATCTGGCCGATCTCGCGCATGGCCGCGACATGCTCATCATGGAGTGGCGTGCGGACCATTGTGCTCAGATCGGCGGCGAGCGTTTCCATCCCTTAATCCCCTGCGTCGGTTAACCCGTCGCGGCAGATAGCCCAATTGCCGCGGCGTGGTACCCGGCCGCCGCCTCGACAGGGTTGGTTCCGATTGGTAGGCCTTTGGCGATGGATGACGACCTTCAGTTTCCGGAGCTTGAGCGCGATCAGGCGGCGATCGACCGCTTTGTCGAGGAGCAGAATGCAGCCACAACGCGGGCGCTGGTCGATGACCGGTATCACCTCGATCTGGCGCGCGCCCTGGAGGTGCTCCGAGATGACAGCTACCTGACCGGCGTTCGGCGGCGAGGAGTGTGGCTCTACAACTACTTGCGCAACAAAGACCATCCGAAGGGCCTGTGGCGGCGCTTGCCGGATGACGAGGCGCCGCGTGTCGACAGTGCATGGCAGCCCGTGTTCGACGTTGACGCCTTTTGCGCGGCAACCGGTGAAGACTGGCACTGGCGCGGGGCCAAATCCGCCTTTTTCGACGGCGAGAAGATCCTGATCTGCCTGTCTTGGCAGGGCTCCGACCAATGCCGATACATCGAATGGGACGCGCTCGGACAGGCGCCTGTGCCGGGAGGGTTCGACCTTGGGCCGGAGCGAAACTCCGTCTCGTGGCTCGACGACGAGACTGTGCTCTACAGCACAGCATCGCTTGACGGATCGGCCACGCGCTCAGGCTGGCCTGGGCGCGTGCTGTCGCTCAAGCGCGGGCAGGCACTGACGGAGGCAGAGGTCGTCTTCAACGTCGGATATGATGACCTCCTCGGCTATGCTCGGACGTTCTCGGGTCCGGCGGGGCAGACTGTGGTTTCGCTCGCGCGGGTCCGTGTGATCGGTGACGTCAAGCACACCCTTTATCGAGAGGGCCTGAGCGGCCCGGGCGTGGACTTGGAGACGCCCGCCAACACGTCGCCGTCCTTCTCCACCAAACACTATGCCTACCTCGCCGGCGAAGATGGCCCGCACGCTCCCGGGACATTGGTCGTCAAAGCGATCGGGTCCAAGGAGACGCGCGTGCTCTTCGAGCCGAGGCCCTACACCTCCGTCGCCGGCGCCCCGTTTGTGGGCGAGCGCTGGATGCTCTGGGTCGAGCTTGATCGAACCGTCCCGACGCTCCGCCGCCTGGATCTTGCCACGCCGGGGGCCGAACCGCACTCCATCCCGCTGCCCGACCGTGCCGACGCGCTCTCGGTCTATCCCCATGATGCCGAGCCGACCGGCGACGGACCGTTCCAGGTCCTCACATCCGGCTTTCTCTCGCCGCCGAAGACATGGCTGATGACCCTCGGCGCTCAGCCTGAGGAGGTGGCGTTCACCCCGCTCAGCGACGAGCCGGCGAGCTTTGATGCGAGCGGCCTCGAGGTCCGTCTCGAGAGCGCCATATCCGATGACGGCACGGAGATCCCGTACCACATCGTGCTGCCCAAGGGTCGGTCGGGGCCCATTCCAGTCCTGCAGTACGGGTATGGGGGCTTTGGCGTGGCGCTCTCACCGGGCTATCAGCGTCTCCGCGGACCGCTCTGGCTCGCAAAGGGGGGCGCCTATGTCCTTGCGTACATCCGAGGCGGCGCTGAGTTCGGCAAAGCCTGGCACCTGGCTGCCAAAGGCGCGGCGCGGCCGCGCGCCTTCGAGGATTTTGCGGCTGTGGCAAGCGATCTGGTCGCGCGCGGGATTAGCACACCGTCAAGGATTGCCTGTCACGGCGCATCGAATGGCGGTCTCCTCTGTTCCGTCATGCTGACCCGATATCCGGACCGTTTCGGGGCGGTGTGGGCCAGCGTTGCGGTCACAGACATGCTTCGGTTCCACCTCTTTCCGGCCGGCGCCGCCTGGATCGACGAGTACGGGGATCCAGAAGAGCGGACGGACAGCGCCAGACTGCGCGCATACTCCCCGCTCCACAACGTGCCGCGGCTCGAGGCGCGCACGTGCCCGCCAGCTTTGATCGACACGGGCACAAGCGACGACCGGGTCGACCCATCCCACTCCCGCCGGTTGGCAGCGGCACTTATCGCGGCGGGCCAGCCCGCCTTCTTCCATGCGAGCGCTGGCGGACACGCAGGCGGCGGCTCTCTCGACGAGCAGGCGGCCGCCCAGGCGCTCGGCTACGCGTTCCTGCGCCACACCCTAGAGGTCGGCTGAAGATCCAGGTTGGGCAGCGCGCAAGCGGCGGTTA